>NZ_NTBH01000010.1:0-107344 GCF_002288875.1 Vandammella animalimorsus
GTTTGATGACCTGTCTGCGCCGCTCTTGCCGCGCTTCAGGGCTCAGCTTTCTCATGTCGATCATTTCCATAAGACATTATCTGCAGATTGAAGCTTTTATTTCAAGTTTTTTTATTTCTGATCAATAAAAGATGAAAACTTTGATTGCGGGTCGTGCTACGTCCCGATGGTAAGCGTAGAATGCCCTTGATGATAAAGAATTTTCAGCCCTTCTCCAACCGAGATGAGTTGCTCGAAAATTTTCCAGATGGCATTCGCTTTGATGAATCATACTTCTCCAAGGCATCTATCAAGGACGCCCACTCCATAGAAATCACTTTTGTAGTAGACCTCAAGAATCATCAGGGTCTGAAAAGACATTTCGAATCAAGTCTGGCAGAATTAAAAATATCTGCAGAATTCAAAAAATTACTCATCAATATTCAATGTTACTTGAATGGGGGTATGGATGATGGTGTTTTTGATGAGGAAAAAATCATCTGCAGATCAAGCGGCTCTGAAAGCAGTCCCTATTTGGAGATCTTCTTCGTTCCTGGATCACTCGTTTTCAATATCGCGCCAGTCTACCCTCTGTAGTTGATTTCAATTATTTTATGTCAATCCATTTAGACAACTTTGACTCCTTGGCCAATAGTCGGGAGCTGGAAAAAAGACACCCAAGCGGCATTCATTTCAATGAGACCATGCTTTCCGAAATCAGTCTTGCACCAAGCGGAATGATTGAACTTTCTTACGAAGTTGACTTAAGAAAAGAGCAGCATTTATCCCTGGAAAAAATCCTTAAAACCCATCTCGCAAAAATCAGTATCAGCTTGGCTGCAGAGGATATTTCGATCGCCTGCCTCGATATTCCGAGTCAAATAGAGCATGATATTATTTTTTCAAGAGATGCTATTATTAGCCGCCCTTCCAACAATGGAGTTGGGTTAATATTGAAAATCATTTATGCTGTATCAGCTCCTACACTGAGAATTCTTCCCGCCCAGCCGCCGCAATACAAATTTGAAAATGGCCGCGCGATTCGCTTATTCAGCTGAGGACACACGAACGTCTGCTCGATCAGCAGCGCCAGCACCAATACGAATACGACAGCAGCGCCCGCCTGCTGGCCCACACCATGGACGGCCAGCGCACGGAGTGGGCCTACGACGCCAATGGCAACCGCAGCCACGAAAACGGCCTGCCCATCGCCAGCTACGACGCGCAAGACCGGCTGCTGGCCTGGAAAGACAACCAGTACACCTACACCCCTGCTGGCGATTTGCTGACCAGAACGTCCCCGCAGGGCCAGACCCGCTACCAATACGATGCCCAGGGCAACCTGCGCCAGGTGTTGTTGCCTGGCGGCCAGCGCATCGACTACGACATCGACCCCCTGAACCGCCGTATCGGCAAGCGCAAGAACGGGCAGGTGCAATACCGCCTACTGTTTCTCGACAAGCTGCACCCGCTGGCCGAGTTCGACCAGCAGGGCAACATTCGCAGCCTGTTCGTGTACGCAGACCGCAGCAACGCCCCTACCCTGATGCTGCGGGGCGGCAAAACCTGGCGTTTGATCGCCGATCATCTGGGCAGCATCCGCCTGGTCATCGACGCCGAGACCGGCCAGATCGGCCAACGCATCGACTACGACGCCTGGGGCCGCGTCACCCACGACAGCCAGCCGGGCTTCCAGCCCTTTGGGTTTGCCGGCGGCCTGTACGACCCAGACACCGGCCTGACCCGCTTTGGCGCCAGAGACTACGACGCAGAAACGGGCAGATGGACGGCCAAGGATCCCATTCTGTTCAACGGCGGAGATTCCAACCTTTATGGCTATGTGTTGCAGGATCCGGTGAATGGACTAGATCCCATGGGTACAGGGCCTTGGGATAAGCTTTATGGTCTTCCCAAAGAGTTTTGGCATTGGTTTCATCGATTGGATGGCGGCAAAGAAATGCAGGCCTTAAAGGACCCTAAAACGAAAATGGTCCCAGAAGAAGATGCTCGTACTTACTTTCAAGAGTGGCAATCCATACAAAAAAAGCAAAAGGGTGGCATTGAATCTATTGGTGAAATGCTAATGCCTTGGTTCCTTTATCCCAGAGAGCTTGCTTGCTCAACAATGGATTGTCATTACAGATGGGATCCTTGCAATAAAACATGGATCCAGAAAGATTGAAATGAATATTGAAATTTCCCTCTCTTGTTTTGGCAAAGGAGCCAAGGAACTTGGTAAATCCCCAGCAATTCAGGGGATTGCTGTTGAGAAAAATGATCGCTATATCATAATCACATATCAGAATGAAAGTAATCTTTACCTTGAGGAAATGATAGATGATTTTCTAAAGAAAATATCGAGCATCAATATGACTGGCTTCGGACGAAAATTGTTCAGAATTGCATTTTTCGTCTATCCGTCTGACAGAGTGGCCTTTTTCTCAACTGAGATCATGAATCATTCACTGTCGCTTATTGGAAAATTAGGAGCAGACTTGGAAGTCAATTTCTACCCTTGTGAAGAATGACTTGCAGAATTTTTACCGGACCAGCAGCGCCAGCACCACTACGAATACGACAGCAGCGCCCGCCTGCTGGCCCACACCGTGGACGGCCAGCGCACGGAGTGGGCCTACGACGCCAATGGCAACCGCACCCACGAAAACGGCCAGCCCATTGCCAGCTACGACGCGCAAGACCGGCTGCTGACCTGGAAAGACCAACACTACAGCTACAGCCCAGCGGGCGACCTGCAAGCCAAAACCAGCGCCGCAGGCCAGACCCGCTACGACTACGACGCCCTGGGCAACCTGCGCCAGGTGCAGCTGCCCGGCGGCCAGCGCATCGACTACGACATCGACCCCCTGAACCGCCGCATCGGCAAGCGCAAGAATGGGCAGCAGCAATACCGCCTGATCTACCTGGACGAGCTGCGCCCCCTGGCCGAACTGGACGCCCAAGGCCAGCTGCGCAGCCTGTTCATCTACGCCGGCCAGGGCAACGCCCCGACGCTGATGCTCAGGGAAGGCAAAACCTGGCGTCTGATCGCCGACCACCTGGGCAGCATCCGCCTGGTCATCGACGCCGAGACGGGCCAGATCGGCCAGCG
The DNA here is from genome assembly GCF_002288875.1 of Vandammella animalimorsus. NCBI lineage: Bacteria > Pseudomonadati > Pseudomonadota > Betaproteobacteria > Burkholderiales > Comamonadaceae > Vandammella > Vandammella animalimorsus. The sequence goes on from NZ_NTBH01000010.1 coordinate 3,089, forward strand.
CCTCGACTACGACGCCTGGGGCCGCGTCACCCACGACAGCCAGCCGGGCTTCCAGCCCTTTGGGTTTGCGGGTGGCCTGTACGATCCAGACACCGGCCTGACCCGCTTTAGCGCAAGAGACTACGACGCAGAAACGGGCAGATGGACGGCCAAGGATCCCATCCTCTTCAACGGCGGAGACTCCAACCTCTATGGCTATGTGTTGCAGGATCCGGTGAATTTTGTGGATCCGAGTGGATTGGCGAATAGCGGTTGGAGAGCACCACGCTTAATTCCTTATTCGGAATGGAGAGAGCCGACTCCTGTGATGATTTGCTTCAGACCTGTGGATATCGATGGTTTAGGATTTATTAGAAAATTTATTCCATATCACGCATGGATAAAAACCCCAAACCTAGAGGCAGGCATGGGAGGCGAATGTGAAATCCCAGGCCAACAGTGCTCAGACAAACCATACAGTCAGACGGTGGTGAAGGATCACTCTGGACAATCTGAATCTGACGATGCCTCGTGCATACCGACGTCACCCACCATCGACATAGATTGCGTAGAGAGAAAAATTTCAACAGGCCAGCCTACAGGTAGGTGGACGCCTCTCAATCAATGCCAATCTTTCGCCTACAGCGTGATTGATTCATGCAGGAGGTAGTATGAAAAAGATTTTTACCTCCCTTATTATTATTGTTGTTGGATTATTTGGTTTTTATATAGCCTACTTTTACGCCTGGCTAATCACCGCCAACCCCAATATAAATGAAGCCATTAAGACGCGTTACGAAACCATTGCCTCCATGCTTGCTCCATTATCATTATTTATGATAATAATTGGATTTTTTATATTCATTCGATCCGCGCTAAAAATAATCAAAAATAAAAAATCCGAATAAAAATCCGAATAAAAATCAGTAAAACCTGCCCATTCCCAACCCAGCGCGATGATCCATCATTCGTGTCAGCACCGGTACGAATCGGGCCAGATCGGCCAGCGCATCGATTACGACGCCTGGGGCCGCGTCACCCACGACAGCCAGCCGGGCTTCCAGCCCTTTGGGTTTGCCGGCGGCCTGTACGATCCAGACACCCAACTGACCCGCTTTGGGGCCAGAGACTACGATGCAGAAACGGGAAGGTGGACGGCCAAGGATCCCATCTTGTTTGATGGTGGAGACTCCAACCTCTATGGCTATGTTTTGCAGGATCCGGTGAATTTTGTGGATCCGGAGGGGCTATTAACCATATATGTGGATGGGCAAATTCGCGTGGATGCTTATCCAGGGCAGCCTGCGGGAGGGAATGAGCATGCCAGGGCTGGTGAGGGAAGAAACTATCATGTCCACATTTATGATAAAAATGGAAGGGACATAAGAATATCCACGGAAACATGGGAGCCTCTCACAGAAAAAGACCGAGATCTCTACAATAAAAGTAAAGAAGTGAGGAGGTTTTGCGAAGGACTTACAGACGGCGAGAAGAAATTTATTTATAGAGTAAATAGGGAAATATTTCACACTGGAAAGCCAACGATTAATCAAATTATGAGGATAGGACAGATGCAAAGCCTGAGAGGTGGTGTGCCGAGATCCTTCCTTCGGTCTGGTGGATTAGAATAAATCTTAAGATCGAAGCTTGACAGCCAATTAGATTATTTTGCAATCGCTCTTTTGTACGAGTCAGTTTATAGCATTACAAAATCCATTCAAAACCAAAACCAAAAGCAAAAGGGGTGAATAAATGATCAAGGACAGAAACGACGAGGTAGGCGCTTTAGAATTCATAAATCGCCTGGAGTATACCGAGAAGAAATTAAATTTTATTTTTGGCTGGTTTAAGTCTGGGTTCGAGACGCCGGTTTCGAAAATCCTAGCAAGAAAGATAGTCAGCGACTTAGAAGATCAACCCATTTTTAATAGAATCGAACATACATTAAAAAATGGCAACGACGGAAGCATATATTATTTGACTGCAAAAATTCTTCCTTATGCAGATGTTGGAGTTATTGAAAGGCTTTCTGGCAGTCTTGGTCCGCTCATACAAAAGAACTCCCATTTTTCAATTGATATTTGTTGCATAAGCCTATTGATGCGACTTGGGAAAAATGAGGATTGGCTCATGGAGTGGCTTTTATTCAAAGAGAAAGACTGTACCGCAAGAATGCAGTTCATTGAAAAAATGAAAGAATGTCTAACAAAAAAATAACAATCCTGCTTGTCGCGCTAGGCTGCTTCAGTTCTATACAGTGTCGCATTCCAGACAATTGCACAGGTAAAAAGCGCTATATGTCATCTCTCCGCCAAATACCAATATCAGCGCGACGCCCTGGGCAACCTGCGCCAAGTGCAGCTGCCCGGCGGCCAGCGCATCGACTACGACATCGACCCCCTGAACCGCCGCATCGGCAAGCGCAAGAATGGGCAGCAGCAATACCGCCTGATCTACCTGGACGAGCTGCGCCCCCTGGCCGAACTGGACGCCCAAGGCCAGCTGCGCAGCCTGTTCATCTACGCCGGCCAGGGCAACGCCCCGACGCTGATGCTCAGGGAAGGCAAAACCTGGCGTCTGATCGCCGACCACCTGGGCAGCATCCGCCTGGTCATCGATGCCGAGACGGGCCAGATCGGCCAGCGCCTCGACTACGACGCCTGGGGCCGCATCACCCACGACAGCCAGCCAGGCTTCCAGCCCTTTGGGTTTGCTGGTGGCCTGTACGATCCAGACACCGGCCTGACCCGCTTTAGCGCAAGAGACTACGACGCAGAAACGGGCAGATGGACGGCCAAGGATCCCATCTTGTTTGATGGTGGGGATTCCAACCTCTACGGGTATGTGTTGCAGGATCCGGTGAATTTTGTGGATCCGGAGGGGCTGGCAAGGTTTGGCGGGCCGAGAAGAGGTGAGCGCAACAGAACAGCGCGGCCTGATGGCACGAATAATCCATTTAAGCATATGACACAGGACCCCAACAATCCCAACAAAGCAATCTATAAAGATGCAAATGGAAAAACCAAAACAAAACCCAAGCCACCAGGCTTTGACGAGGCTCAAAAAAAGAAAAATGGATGGATTGATTTGGAGCTATTGGAGATCATTATTCCGTGGCCATTAATTCCGAATGAACTGGCATGCTCCACAATGGATTGCTATTATGACTGGGACCCATGCAAAGGATGGGTCGCGAAATGAAAGATTTCTTCTGGAAAGCTCACGACGCAGAAAGCAAAGGAAAATACCGCAAGGCTTTCCGCCTCTACTTGAAGGGCGCGCTTGCGGGGGATCTTTCTTGCGAACTTAACCTTGGCTATTGCTATGACTACGGAATTGGAGTCAAAAGAAATAAAGGGAAAGCCTTGCATCATTATCATAATTGCATGGAGCATGGAGATGCTTCTGGGGCCAACAATATTGGTATTATTTACTTCCAAAAAGGTGATAACGAGAAAGCAAAAAAATATCTTTTTAAGGCCATTGAGATGGGGGCGCATGATTCCGCTCTTATGCTTGCCGAAATATTTCTAAAAGAGAATAACTTGCCTCTCGCAAAAAAATTTTATCAAATGGTTTTGAGTGCTGGTGGCAAAATGGTGCCTGAGGCCTCCATCGAAGCAGCCCAAGAGCGACTAAAGCTATTGCATGAGTCTTCTGACTATTGAATTAATGACAAGATATCTCCTTGGATTTTCCATGAAATTCAAATGAAAACCTCGCAGAATCAACCTATTTGGGGTATTAGATCATGGGGCATTGTATTTTTACTCATCCATTCGCCAGCCCTTTCGTTAATAATATTCAAGCTCGCTCAGCGAAAAAATCCCGCTGAACTCTTTGAAATGATATTTTTCATAGCAATCGGTCCAATATTCTATATGATTCACACAAACTTGGAGTGGTCGCTTTTTTCGGCAATGATTTTGCTGCCTTTTATCTTGTTTAGGAAATTTTTTTTCAAGAATAGGGTGAGATTGTTTCTTGGGGTTTTTTTGTGGACATTTATTGGCTTCTCAAGACCCTTTGTCTCATACACATAGGAAATTTATTTCAAAGAAAAATTTTGTTGATTTTTTTCCGCAAGCGTTGAATCCCGGACTATCGCATAGATAAAACCTCTATATGTCGCATTCCCGCCGAATACCAATACCAGCGCGACGCCCTGGGCAACCTGCGCCAAGTGCAACTGCCCGGCGGCCAGCGCATCGACTACGACATCGACCCCCTGAACCGCCGCATCGGCAAGCGCAAGAACGGCCAGCAGCAATACCGCCTGATCTACCTGGACGAGCTGCGCCCCCTGGCCGAACTGGACGCCCAAGGCCAGCTGCGCAGCCTGTTCATCTACGCCGGCCAGGGCAACGCCCCACCCTGATGCAGACCGCATAGGGTTCCGAAAAAATTTCAGGGATTGCCTTCAAACTCACCACGAGTAACACTCGCCCCAGGCTTGGATAGGCTGTGGGGCGCAGCAGACCACCCGATCCAGGGAATGAGCGCGGCGCAAGGATTTCGAGGACAGTCTTTCAAGCCTTGGGATTGAAGGCCAGCGACATGCCGCCGCCGCCCTGGTCGGGCTCGGGCCAGCGCTGCGAGACGGTCTTGATCTTGGTGTAGAAGCGCGCCGCATCCGGGCCGTAGAGGTGGCCATCGCCGAACTTGGAGCGGCGCAGCCCGCCAAAGTTGAAGTAAGCCGCAGGCAGCGGCACGGGCACGTTCACGCCGATCATGCCGGCCTCGACCTCGCTCATGAAGCGCTGCGCCGATTTGCCCTCGCGCGTGAAGATCACCGCGCCGTTGCCGTATTCGTGGGCATTGGTGATGGCAATGGCCTCCTCCAGCGTGGCCGGGCGCATCATGGCGCGCACCGGGCCGAACACTTCTTCGCGGTAGAGGTGCATATCGGTGGTGACGCGATCGAACAAGGTCGGCCCGATGTAGTAACCGCCCTCGCAGCCAGGCACCTTCAGGCTGCGGCCATCGGTCACCAGCTCGCCGCCCTCGGCGATGCAGCGCTCGATGGCCTGCAGCACGGCATCGCGCGATTGCGCCGAAACCACCGCGCCGTAGTCGGCCTGCGGATCGTCGTAAGGGCCAACCTTGAGCTGGCCGATCTTCTGCACCACCAGCGCGCGCAGGCGCTCGGCGGTCTCCTGCCCCACCGGCAGCAGCAGCGACACGGCCATGCAGCGCTGGCTGGCCGAGCCATAGCCTGCGGCCACGAAGGCGCTGGCGGCGGCCTCCAGGTCGGCATCGGGCATGACCACCATGTGGTTCTTGCCGCCCGTGAACGCGGCCACGCGCTTGTTGTGCGAGGTGCCCTTCTGGTAGACGTACTCGCCCACCGCCGTGGAGCCTACGAAGCTCACGCCGGCAATGCCAGGATGCTCCAGGATGGCATCGACCATTTCCTTGTCGCCCTGCACGACGTTGAACACCCCGTCGGGCAGGCCGGCCTCCTGCCACATGCGCGCGAACTCCAGCGCCGCACTGGGCACTTTCTCCGAAGGCTTCCAGACCACGGCATTGCCCACCGAAACAGCCATGGTCATCATCACCGCCGGCACCATGATGGGGAAGTTGAACGGCGTGATCGCCCCGACCACGCCAATGGGCACGCGCATGGAGAACACGTCGATCTCGCCGCCAACGTTGCTGGCGAACTCACCCTTGGTGACGTGCGGCGCATTGACGGCGAACTCGATGCCCTCGATGGCGCGGCCGATCTCGCCCTTGGCATCGGCCAGGGTCTTGCCGTGCTCGCGGCCGATGATCTCGGCCAGCGCATCGGTGCGCGCAATCATCAGCTCGCGCAGCTTGAAAATCACCGCCTGGCGCGTGGCGTGCGAAGCGCGCGCCCAGCGCCGCCCGGCCTCGGTGGCCACGGCCACGGCGCGGTCCAGCGTGGCGCGATCGGCGTAGTCGCAGCGCGCGATCTCCTGCCCCGTGGAGGGGTTGAACACCGCCCCGCTGCGCGCACCGCTGCCCGGCTCAATCTGGCCTGCGATGAAATGTCCGATGTGTTGCGTCATGCCTGTCTCCTGAAAAAACCGCTCGATCGCGCCGCCTCGCGGCGCGGCATCGCACCAAGTTGGAAAAAGAAAACCAGAGATTGCGCCACTGCCACTGGGCACTGCGCCTGCAACGGATTGTGCGGCACCACAAGGCGCGCTGCGGCCCAGCCGGTCAGCGGGCCAGTCCGCTGGGGGACAAGCCTTGCTAGGGGTTGTTGCGATTGGGTTTGCGAAGCGGTTTTTCGAGGCAAAAGCCGCAGATGCAAGGCGAAAACGCTTGCAAGGTTGAACGCCTTGCAAGCGTTTCCAACGATGTGGCCTTGGACTTTTGACCGAAACACCGCCGCAATGCTCAATCTCAAAAAACCCCAAAGCCCATCGCCCTGCGGCCAAGCGGCATCAAGGCTCCAGGCTGCGCGCCAGGCGAAATCCATAGTAGTGCGAGCGCATGACAGCACTGTTTTCAAAGCGATTGGCCGCACGCGCAGCACTGGCGCTACCGCCCCAGGAGCCGCCGCGCAGCGACCGCCGATCTTTTGGGCAATTCCCAGCCAGCCACGCACTGCCATCCGTAGGCGCGCCCTGGTAGCTGTCGACCCAGCAATCCTGCACCCACTCCCAAACGTTGCCACTCATGTCGTACAAGCCAAAGGCATTGGGGAGTTTTTGCGCCACAGCCTGCTGCTGACCGCCACTGTTGGCGTCGTACCAGCCCAGGGCCGACAAATCGCTGCCGCCACAGTGGCTGTACTGACCGCCCGCGCGACAGGCGTACTCCCACTCAGCCTCACTGGGCAAACGCCAGCCGCCGCCCTGGGTTTGGTTCAGCCAAACAATGAAGTCCTGCGCATCCTGCCAGCTCACCCACACCACAGGGGCGTTGTCGCCATAGGCATTGCTGCTTAAAAAGTCTGGCGTCAGCAAATCATCGCGCCCCGCCGCGCTCACATATTGCCGGAACTGGCCCAGCGTCACCGGCGTCCTGCCCAACTGGAAGGCCGGCACCGACACCTGGCGCCGAGGGCCTTCATCTTCATGGGCATGCACATCGGACGTGCGGCAACCGTTGGCCTGCGCCACGTTGCGGCGCAGGCCAACGACAGGCAGGCAAGAGCCCATGACGAAATGCCCCGCTGGGATGGCCTGCATCTCAATCGGCAAGGCGGCCCCGGGCTGGGCCAGCACCGGCTGGGCCAGCCCCCAACACCCCAGCGCCAGAGCGCTGGCCTTCCAGCCCCCGGCAGCAGGTCCGGCATGCCATCGTCGGCGCATCACAGCCCCTGCGCCCCGGCCATCACAAGGCACCGGTCAAACCGCCCTGGACGCTGGCCTGAAGCCCCATCACCACCAGCACAAACACCAACGCCCGCTTGTAGAAAAGCTCGCACGGGCACACCAAAGCAGCGTGAAAAAAATGCTGCCAAAAGGGAACTTTTAGCGCCCGCAGATCCAATGCTGCGTGCTGCGTGCTGCGTGCTGCGTGCTGCGTGCTGCGTGCTGCGTGCTGCGTGCTGCGTGCTGCGTGCTGCGTGCTGCGTGCTGCGTGCTGCGTGCTGCGTGCTGCGTGCTGCGTGCTGCGTGCTGCGTGCTGCGTGCTGCGTGCTGCGTGTTCCATGTGTTCATGGGGCAGTGATTGTAGCTATATGAAAATCACTGCAACTTGCGCGACAACACGCTTTTTATGGTGGGTGTTCGAAACCTCAGCGCAAGCAGGCAAGAAGTGGTTTTGGGCAGTGCTGCGCCAATCGCAGCATCGCACGCATATCTGCAGAGCTTGGGATGGTTTGCTCTCGACATTTATCGCAAACCACTTCTTGCTCTCTCGCACCGAGATGCCGAACTGGTTCTATCGCGCTGCAGCCAGATTGCCCTCCTTGACCACCTGCCCCCACTTGTCGTATTCCGCCTGCATGAAGTCGGCAAGCCCCTGGCGGGTCGTGGGATGGGGCGTCAAGCCGTGCTTTTTCAAGGAATCCTTCACGGCCGGCTTGTCCAACACTTGCACGATGGCCGCATTCCATTGCTCCAACACGGCATCGGGAGTGCCGGCTGGCGCAACAAAGGCGTACCAGTTCAGCGCTTCGAATCCGGGGAAGCCGGATTCAGCCACTGTGGGTACATCTGGCATGTAGTCTGGGCGCGTCAAGCCCGTCGTTGCCAAGGCCGTCAGCTGACCGGTGACCACATAGGGCATGGCAGTGGGCGGCGCCGCAAAGTACGCCGTCACCCTTTGCCCGAGCACGTCCTGCAAAGCAGGCGCTCCGCCCTTGTAGGGCACATGCACCATGGCTGCGCCGGCACGCTGGCCCAGCAAAACCCCGGTCAGATGCGAGGCCGAGCCTGCCCCGGAAGATGCGTACTCCACGGTGTCGGGTTGTGCCTTGGCCTTTTCAATGAAGTCGGCAAAGCGCTTCATGCCCGTGCCTTGGTGCACCACCAGCAGATTGGGGAAATGCACCCCACCGGAGACGGGCGCGAGGTCTTTGAACGGGTCGTAATTGAGCTTCATCAGGTGGGGCGAAATCGTCAATGGCCCCACCGAGCCGAACAGCAGCATGCTGCCGTCCTTGGGGCCTTTGGCCACCAAGGCATGGGCGATGTTGCCGCCAGCGCCAGCGCGGTTTTCCACCACGACCGATTGCCCAATGAGGCCGCCCAGCTCGCTGGCAATCAGACGGGCCGCCATGTCGGCAGCGCCGCCAGGCGCAAAGCCCACCACCATGGTCACGGGTTTCGGGGGCGGAAATGTTTGTGCCGTCGCCGGGTTGTGCCCCCAGCCCAGCAAGGTCGCAGCCAGGGCTGCGCCGGCAAGCGCATGTCGTCGTTTCATCGTGGTCTCCTTCTGGCTTGCAGTGCCAGTTCATTGAAAAATCAATCCGCGCCCAAGCCCACCGGATTGGGACGACGTTTTTCCGTGTTGTGGCGCAGCAGCGCGGCGGTGCGGAAAATTCCGTGCGCAAATTTGCCGTAGGGCAAGGTCAGGAACAGCGCCATGACGGCCGCAAGATGCAGGCACAGCAGCGCAGCCAATGCCGGCGTGGCGCGCCCCAGCCAAAGTGCCATGCCCGTTGCCGCCACCAGAAACAGCAGGGCAATGAAGCCCAGGTCCATGGGCTTTTGCGACCGCGCGATGTGCTCGGGATGGCGCCGACGATGCAAGCGCCACAGGCCACCTGTGCCCAGCATCATCAGCACCCCGCCACAGGCACCCAGCAGTTTGGGCACGCTGGGCAGGTCATAGGGCGCAACCAGGCCAAACACATAGTGGTAGAGCGTGCCCACAGATGTGGCGGCAAAGCACAGCAAAAAGCCATAGAAGGTCAGGTGGTGGCAGCGCCGCCGAGACAGGGTGAAGGCGTCGTCTTCGTTGGGGCAGCCATCGCCATGCCCGCCGTCCAGATATTTGAGTTTCAGCACGTCGTGCGTCGACTCCAAGGTGGCCGCAGCAGTGAGGTCGGCCCCGCTGGTGGCGGGCTTGATGTCTTTCCAGAAGCGGCGCACCCCCATGCCCAGCGCCAGCACGGCAAAAAGAAACACTGGCGCGAACACCCCCACCAGCAGGTTGTGTGGAAACAGGTTGTAGAAATTGCCGCCCAGGTCCGCCCGCCCCAAAAGCACGCCCCACCCCTGGCCTGCCCAGACGATGGACAGCAGCAGAAAAAGCGTCAGCGCAGCGAACAACGCCAGGCTCAGCGTCAGGCCATTGCGCTCATAAAGCCGCCCCAATGGCGCGGGCCAGGCGTAAGCGGCATAGGTGTGTTGCCGCACCTCGGCCATGGCCCTGGGGATGCTGATGGCGAATTCATGCGGTGGCGCATATTGGCAGGAATGCAAGCAGGCGCCGCAGTTGTGGCACAGATTGGCCAGATAGTGCACGTCGGCCCTGGCGAATTCCAGCCTGCGGGTCATGGCCGGGAACACTGCGCAAAACCCTTCGCAGTAGCGGCAGGCATTGCAGATTTGCAGCACCCGAGCCACTTCCTGCTCTGCCGGCGTCATCGGTACGGGCTGTGCATTGGCCAGATTCCTGGCCTGCTGTGTCAATGCGTCGATGGCTTGCATGGCGCTCACTCCATATCCCGCACTGGGCCGCTTTGCACTGGCAGCCCCTGGGCAACCCGCGCCGCATTCAGGCCTGCGATGCGGCCAAAGGCCGTCCCGATGGACATGCCCACCCCAGCCGTATAGCCCTTGCCCAGCACATTGCCGGCCATCATCTCCCCGGCCACGAACAGATTAGCGCTGGGCCGGTCGTCAAAACGGACAGCAGCGGTATCGTCCACTCTCAGGCCCAGATAAGTGAAGGTGACGCCGGGGCGCAGCGCATAGCCGTAGAAAGGCGGCCGATCCAGCGGCAGCGCCCAATGGGATTTCTGCGGCGCAATGCCCTGTGTGTGGCAGTCATCAAGCACGGTGTGATCAAAGTGCCCGGGCTGGCAAGCCGCGTTGTAGGCGGCAATGGTTTCCTCAAAAGCCGCCGCATCCAGGCCCATTTGGGCCGCCAGTTCGCCCAAGGTATCGGCCCTGGCGCCAGGGAACACCGGCGGCATGAAGCGCCCGATGGCTTTGCTGTCGATGATCGAATAGGCGATCTGCCCTGGCTGCTGAGCCACCAACCGCCCCCAAATGGCGTAACGCTTGGGCCAGAAGTCTTCCCCCTCGTCGTAAAAGCGCTGGGCCTGCCGATTCACCACCACCCCCAGGGAAACGCAATCGATGCGCGTACAAATCCCGCCGTCGTACAGGGGCGCACGCGCATCAATGGCCACCATGTGGGCCTGAGTCGGATCCCCGATGCCATCTGCCCGGTGCTCTTGCAGCATGTGGCGCAGCAGCACCCCTTGATTGAAGGCCGTGCCTCGGATCAGAAAATTGTCCGCAGGCCATTCACCCTGCTCGTTCTGCCCCCAGGCCTGGCGCAGCCAGGCGCGATTGGACTCAAACCCACCTGCGGCCAGGACACAAGCCTTGGCCGTGATGCGCTGCCCCTTACACCAGGCGGCCTTGAAAACGCCTGCCTCGATTTCGAGCCGCTCCACCGGCGCCTCATAACGCACCTGCACCCCCAGTTGCTGCGCGCTGCGGAAGTAGGCATTGACCAGCGCCTTTCCCCCACCCATGAAAAAAGCATTGGTGCGGGCCACGTGCAAGGCGCCCGACAGCGGCGGCTGAAAACGCACGCCATGGCGGCGCATCCAGCCGCGGCAGGTGGAAGAGGCCCGGATCACCATGCGGGCCAGATGTTCATTGGTATTGCCGCCCGTGACCTTGTACAAGTCTTGCCAGAACTCTTCTTCCGGATAGGCCTGCACCAGCACATCCTGCGGCGCATCGTGCATGCAGCGCAGGTTTCTGGTGTGGGCGGAATTGCCGCCGCGCCAGGCCTTGGGCGCAGCTTCAAGCAGCAGCACGCTGGCTCCTGCTTCACGCGCCATCAGCGCGGCGCACAGGGCAGCGTTGCCACCGCCGATGACGAGCACATCGGCTTGCATGGAAACCTCTTCGTGGGTTGGTTGTTCACCGTGGGGCGCCCATTATCAAAAGCACGCACAGCAGGTGCCAGGGCCTCTTCACGATAGGGGTATCACGAAAACCGATGGCTGCAGCCAGGGCGGATAGGCAACGCCTGCCCCCCTCAAAGCTTCAGCCGCGTGCCCAGCCAACGCCCGGATGACACCAGCTGGCGCACGCACTCCTGCAACACCACGCGCGCGGCCAGCGCTGCTGGCGAAAGCTCCTCGCCCGGCAGGCAGCACAGCAAGTTCGAGCGCATGGCGCCCGCATCCTCGATGCGCGCCCATGCATAGCGGCGCGCTGGCTCTTCCACCCGGCCCAATGCAGCCCAGGGCTGGATCGTCGAGCCCAGGCCTTCGGCCACGGCGGCCATCACCACGTGCAGCGAGTCGATCTCCATCACCACGCGCGGCTGTATGCCCGCCTGCCGGAAAGCCGCCTGCAAGGTGCTGCGCAAGCCGTGGTGGCCCGTGGGCAATATCAAGGGCTCATGCTCCAGCGCCGAAAGCGAAATCGCCGCAGGCAGTGCATGCCTGCCCTGGGCATTGGCACGGGAGCGGAACAAAAACAACTCCTCATCCAGCAAGGACAATGCCTGCCAGCGCTGGCGCGCCGAGGCATCCAGCGCGGTGGAGTCAAACAGAATGGCCATGTCCAACGCGCGCGCCTGCAGCATTTGCGCCAGATGGCCAGACATGCCGTCGGTCAGCAGCAGGCGCACGTCTGGATAGCGCGCCCGCATGGCATGGATCAAGGGCAGGGCCAATATCGTTGCCGTCGTCGTCGGCAAGCCTACGCTGATGGCGCCGGCCAGGCGCGCCTGCTGTGCGTTGTGCACGGCCTGCCCCGCGTGGCGCAGGGCCAGCTGCGCCTCCTTGAAAAATGCCAGGCCAGCCTCCGTGGGCAATGCGCCTTGGGTCGTGCGCTTGAGCAGCCGCACCGCCAGCTCACCTTCCAGCCGACTCAGCTGCTGGCTGATGGCCGATTGCGCCACCCCCAAGTCCTGCGCAGCCGCGCTCATGGAGCCCAGCTCCACCACGCGGACGAAATAACGCAATTGCCGCAGTTCCATGCGCGCACCAGCCTTAGTGTGTGACTTTTCAGGCCAGCGGCGTCAGCTTGGCCACGCTCAGCAGCAGCAGCTTGGTGCCGTGGCGGGCGAAGTGGACTTTGGCCTTGCTGTCGGCGCCCTGGCCTTCGATGTGGAGCACCTGGCCCTGGCCGAACTTGGCGTGAAAGACTTGCTGGCCGACGTGCAGGCCGTGGCTGACGGCGTTGCTGGGGCTGCTGGCCGCCGCGCCGGGGCCCGGGCGATGGCGCGTGGCGGCAGGCGCCGTGGTTGACGCCGCCGTTGGCGGGGCGTCCCAAGGCGCGGGCTGGCGGGGCTGATGCCAGCTGCCGCCAGCGCGCGCCCCCCAACCCAGGCTGGCCTGGGGCGTGGCGCTGCGCGGCGGGGTGAGCCAGCGCACGGCGTGCTCAGGCAGCTCGTCAAGGAAGCGGCTGGGCGGGTTGTACTGTGTCTGGCCGTTGAGCATGCGCTCGCGCGCCAGGCTGAGGTACAGGCGCTTGCGCGCGCGGGTGATGGCCACGTACATCAGGCGGCGCTCTTCCTCCAGGCCATCCTGGTCGCTCAGGCTGTTGTAGTGCGGGAACAGGCCTTCTTCCATGCCGGCGATGAAGACGGCGTCGAACTCCAGCCCCTTGGAGGCGTGCACGGTCATCAGTTGCACGGCGTCCTGCCCGGCCTGGGCCTGGTTGTCGCCCGCTTCGAGTGCGGCGTGGCTGAGGAAGGCAGCCAGCGGTGTGAGCGCCTCGCCAGTGTCGGCGTCGTAGAAGGACAGCGCCTGGGCATCGAGCGCGGCTGGCTGCTGCACCTGCTGCTCCTGCCAGGGCGGCGGAGCGTCAAACTGCAGTGGCGCATCGCCCTGCAGGCCCTGGCTGGCCGGGCTTTGGCGCAGCGGCTGGCCTTGTTCGTCCTGCGGGCGGGCGCTGCCGGCATGGCCTTCCTGCACGATGAAGCTCTCGGCGGCGTTGAGCAGTTCTTCGAGGTTTTCGACGCGGTCCACGCCGTCCTTCTCGCCCTGGTAGTGGGCGATCAGGCCGCTGCGCTCGAGCATCAGCGCGATCAGCTCGCGCAGCGTCAGGCTGGCGCTGTCCTGGCGCAGTTGCTCCAGCAGCTGCGTGAAGCCGCGCAGTTTGTCGCCGCTTTTGCCCGGCAGCAGCGCCACGGCGGCGTGCAGCGCCAGGCCCTGCGCGCGCGCGGCGTCCTGCAGGGCTTCGAGCGTGCGCGCGCCGATGCCGCGCGCGGGGAAGTTGACCACGCGCAAAAAGCTGGTGTCGTCGCTGGGGTTCTCCAGCAGGCGCAGATAGGCCAGCGCGTGCTTGATCTCGGCGCGTTCAAAAAAGCGCAGCCCGCCATAGATGCGGTAGGGCACATTGGCCGCCAGCAGCGCCGATTCAAGCACGCGGCTTTGCGCGTTGCTGCGGTACAGCAGCGCGATTTCGTGCCGGGCGAAGCCGTCGATCTGCATCAGCTGGCGCACTTCATCGACGATCCATTGCGCCTCGGCGCCGTCGCTGGGCGCTTCGTGGATGCGCAGCGGCTCGCCCGCGCCCTGGTCGGTGCGCAGGTTCTTGCCCAGGCGCTGGCGGTTGTGTGCGATCAGCGCATTGGCCGCGTCGAGGATGTGGCTGTAGGAGCGGTAGTTCTGCTCCAGCTTGATGGGCGCGACCACGCCGAACTCGCGCACGAAGTCGCCCATGTTGCCCACGCGCGCGCCGCGAAAGGCGTAAATGCTCTGGTCGTCATCGCCCACGGCCACCACGCTGCCAGCCTGCCCCTGGGCGGCGGCGCTGCTGCCGGGCAGGCTGGCGCCGGCGATCAGGCGCAGCCACTGGTATTGCAGGCGGTTGGTGTCCTGGAACTCGTCGATCAGCACATGGCGAAAGCGCTGCTGGTAGTGCTGGCGCACGGCGGCGTTGTCGCGCAGCAGCTCATAGCTGCGCAGCATCAGCTCGCCAAAGTCCACCACGCCCTCGCGCTGGCACTGCTGCTCGTACAGCGCATACAGCTCCACGCGCTGGCGCGACTCGGCATCGCGCGCGGGCACGTCGCCGGCGCGCAGGCCTTCTTCCTTGCAGTGATTGATGAAGGATTGCAGCTTTTTGGGCGGCTGCAATTCAGTATCCACGCCCTGCTCCTTGAGCAGGCGCTTGATGGCCGAGAGCTGATCTTGCACGTCCAGGATCTGGAACTGGCGCGGCAGGCCCACGGTCTGCGCATGGGCGCGCAGCATGCGGTTGCACAGGCCGTGGAAGGTGCCAATCCACATGCCGCGCACCGACACCGGCACCATGGCCGACAGGCGCGCGACCATCTCGCGCGCGGCCTTGTTGGTGAAAGTCACGGCCAGGATGCCGGCGGGCGAGACCTGGCCGGTCTGCAGCAGCCAGGCGATGCGCGTGGTCAGCACGCGCGTCTTGCCCGAGCCTGCACCGGCCAGGATCAGGGCGTTGCCGCCGGCAAAGGTCACGGCCGCGCGCTGCTCGGGGTTCAGGCCGGCCAGCAGCGGCGCATCGGGCGCAGGGCGGGGCGTTGAGAAATCCATCTGGGGCAAGCTCATGGCCGGCGATTGTATGCCCCGGCCCAAGACAGCCCAGCCCCCCGCTCGCCTTGGCTGCTACGCCTCGTCGTGCGCCTGGGCCGGGTTGGCATCGACCAAGAAAGCGAATGCAATCTGTTCTTATTGGCTTTGTCATCCCCGTAGAATGCGCCGGCCACAGGCGCCATTGCCCTGCACTTCGGGAACGTTTTTCATGCTTGCACCATTTCTCATCATGCTGCGCGAGGGGCTGGAGGCGGCCCTGATCGTGGGCATCATCGCCAGCTACCTGCGCCAGACGGGGCGCGCGCAATGGCTGCCCGCCATCTGGGTGGGCGTGCTGCTGGCCGTGGCCCTGTCGCTGCTGGCCGGCGCTGCCGTGCTGCTGGCCGGGCGCGAGTTCCCGCAGAAGACGCAGGAGCTGTTCGAGGCCATCGTCGGTCTGGTGGCCGTGGGCGTGCTCTCCTACATGGTGCTGTGGATGCGGCGCGCGGCGCGCTCGCTCAAGGCCGAGCTGCATGCGGGCATCGACGCCGCGCTGGATGCCAGCCGGGGCCAGGGCGGGGCCTGGGCGCTGATCGGCATGGCGTTTTTCGCCGTCGCGCGCGAGGGGCTGGAGTCGGTGTTCTTCCTGCTGGCCATCTTCCAGCAAAGCCCCGGCCCGGCCGCGCCGCTGGGCGCGCTGGCGGGCATTGCCGTAGCCGTGGCGCTGGGCCTGGGCATTTACTGGGGCGGCGTGCGGCTGAACCTGCACAAGTTCTTTCGCTACACCGGCATCTTCATCCTGTTCGTCGCTGCGGGCCTGATGGCGGGCGTGGTGCGCAACCTGCACGAGGCGGGCGTGTGGAATTGGCTGCAAGCGCCGGTGTGGGATTTAAGCCGCACCCTGCCCAATGCCAGCGTGACGGGCACTGTGCTCTCGGGCCTGCTGGGCTACCACGAATCGCCCACCTGGGGCGAGGCGCTGGCTTGGCTGCTCTACCTCGTGCCCGCGCTGGCGCTGTTCTTGCAGCCGGTGAAAGAGGCCCCGCCCCGCTCTGCCTGAATCGACCCCCCCCACCAGCCCACTTTTTCAAACCGCCTATGCAGCCCACCGCCGCCCCTCAAACCCCGGCCAGCGCCCCTGGCCCCGGCAAATTCATCTACGTCGCGCTGGCGCTCTCGGCCTTGCTGGTGGTGGCCGCCATCGCCCTGTTTTATTACGCCACGCGCACGGCCAAGGGGCCTGAGCGTGGCCACACGCACAAGGTCATCGTCAACGACGCCACCTGCGAGCCGGCCGACTTCACCCTGCCTGCGGGCGTGACCACGTTCGAGATCCACAACGCCTCGCGCCGCCCGCTGGAGTGGGAGATCCTCGACGGCGTGATGGTCGTGGCCGAGCGCGAGAACATCGCGCCGGGCTTTCACTCGCTGCTGACCGTCAAGCTGCGCCCCGGCAGCTTCGCCATCACCTGTGGCCTGCTGTCCAACCCGCGCGGCAGCCTCACCGTCACGCCCACCGCATCGTCCGAGGCCGAGCGCCTGCGCCCGCCCATCGAAGCCTTCATCGGCCCGCTGTCGGAGAGCCGCGTGCACCTCATCATGCAATCGGGCGCGCTGCACAAGCAGGCCCTGGCCCTGGCCGAAGCCGTTGCGGCGGGCGATGTGAGCGCCGCCCGCACGCACTGGCTGCAAGCGCGCGCGGCCTACAAGCGCATCGAGGGCGTGGCCGGGCGCTTTGCCGATCTGGAAGCGCGCATCGACCCGCAGGCCAGCTACCTGGCCCAGCGCGAGGACGACCCCGCCTTCACCGGCTTTCACCGCCTGGAAAAAGCCCTGTTCCAGCAAGGCAGCGCCGCTGGCCTGAGCAACGCAGCCCAGCAACTGGCCGCCGATGCCGATGCCCTCAAAACCCGCCTGCGCGAGCTGCAACAAAAGCCCGAGGACTTGAGCGACAGCGCCCTCTGGCTCATCCACCGCCTGCAAGAAGGCGCGCTGGCGCAAGGCGAAAACCCCTATGCCCAGACCGACCTGGCCGATGTGCACGCCAACCTGGAGGGCATGGAAAAAATCGTCCTGCTCACCAGCCCGCTGCTGCAAGGCGCGCAGCCCGAGCTGGCCGCGCAGGTGCAGCAGCGCTTTGCCGCCGTGCGCGCCGCGCTGCAGGCCCTGCAAGTGCAGGCGCAAGGCCAAGCAGATGCCGAAAAAAGCTGGCCGCCCTACGCCCAGATCACGCCCGAGCAGCGCGCCCAACTCAGCGCCCTGCTGGGCGATCTGGCCGACGCCATCGCCCAGATCAACCCTGCGCTGGGGCTGGAGTAAGCCGGCCATCACCAACAGGCACGCCAGCCAGCGCACCCATTTTTCATACCCACGGATCCATGCCATGACACGCGAGACATCCCAGGCAACCCCCCACAACCCCACCGCCGGAAACCCCACCCCCGACAACGACCGCCCCGCCCTGCCGCGCCGCCAGGCGCTCAAGGGCTTGGGCCTGGCCGGGCTGGCCGGGCTGGGTTCGGCCGCCTTGGGCGGCTGCGCCCACCAGGCCGCCGCCAGCGCAGGCGCTGCGGCCGACCCCAAAGGCTCGGGCAAAGTCACCGATGCGCCCGTCAGCCACCGCGCCTCGCCGCAAGACCGCGTGGCCTTCTTCGGCCCGCACCAGGCGGGCATCACCACCGCGCGCCCGGCCAACGGCATGATCGCCAGCTTTGCGGCGCTGGCCGAAACGCCCGATGAGCTTGAGCGCCTGCTGCGGCGCCTGACCGAGCGCGCCCTGTTCCTCACCCAGGGCGGCACGCCGCCCGAGCTGGACCCGCTGCTGCCGCCAGCCGATTCGGGCATCCTCGGCCCCGACATCGCGCCCGATGCGCTGACCATCACCGTCTCGCTGGGCAGCTCGCTGTTTGACGATCGCCCCTGGCTGGCGCCGCACAAGCCCGTGCAATTGCAGCGCATGACGCGCTTTCCCAACGACGCGCTGGACGCCGCCCTCTGCCACGGCGACATCAGCCTGCAAATCTGCGCCAACACGCAAGACACCACCATCCACGCCCTGCGCGACATCATCAAGAACTTGAGCGACCAGCTCGTGCCGCGCTGGAAGCAAGAAGGCAACGTCCCCATCATCGCCCCCGGCCCCGACGGCAGCGTCGAGAGCGCGCGCAACTTCCTGGGCTTTCGCGACGGCTCGGCCAACCCCAACGCCGACGACGACGCGCTGATGCGCCGCATCGTCTGGGTGGACAGCCAGCGCCAGCAAGAGCCGGCCTGGGCGCACGGCGGCACCTACCAGGCCGTGCGCATCATCCGCAACTTCGTCGAGCGCTGGGACCGCACCCCGCTCAACGAGCAAGAGCAAATCTTCGGCCGCACCAAGATGAGCGGCGCGCCGCTGGACCAGCGCGACGCCACCGAATTCCAGGTGCCCGACTACAGCAAAGACCCCGAGGGCGAGATCACCGCGCTGGACTCGCACATCCGCCTGGCCAACCCGCGCACGCCCGAATCGGACAAACACCTCATCCTGCGCCGCCCCTTCAATTACTCCAACGGCATCGCCAAGAACGGCCAGCTTGACCAGGGGCTGCTGTTCATCTGCTACCAGGCCGATCTGGAGCAAGGCTTCATCGCCGTGCAGCGCAAGCTCGACGGCGAGCCGCTGGAGGAATACATCAAACCCGTCGGCGGCGGCTACTTCTTCACCCTGCCCGGCGTGCAAGGCAACAGCGACTACCTGGGCAGCGCCCTCATCGCCGCCGTGCGTCAGGGCTCGCAAAAAGCCAGCTAAGGCCAAACCGTTTTTCCCCACCCCAACGGCTGCACGCCAGCCAGGAGACTTGACCATGACCCTCAAACACCTCATCGCCACCGCCGCACTGGCCGCCCTGGCGGGCAACGTCTTCGCGCAGGCCAAGGCCGCCGCGCTCGACCTCGTGGCCCCCATTGCCGAATACAAACTCTACGTCAGCGAGAACGTTGACCAGCTCGTCAAGGACACCAGCGCCTTCGTCGAAGCCGTCAAGGCCGGCGATGTCGAAAAAGCCAAAACCCTCTACGCCCCCACGCGCGTGAGCTATGAAAAAGTCGAACCCATCGCCGAGCTGTTCAGCGACCTGGACGTGGCCATCGACTCGCGCGCCGACGACTACGAAGGCGCCGAGAAAGACCCCGCCTTCCCCGGCTTTCACCGCATCGAATACAGCCTCTGGGCCAAGAAAACCGCTGACGACGTCAAGCCCGTGGCCGACAAGCTGCTGGCCGATGTCAAGGAGCTGCAATCGCGCATCGCCAAGCTGACCTTCCCGCCCGAGATCGTCGTCGGCGGCGCGGCCGTGCTGATGGAAGAAGTGGCCGCCACCAAAATCTCCGGCGAGGAAAACCGCTACAGCAAGAAAGACCTGTGGGACTTCAAGGCCAACGTCGATGGCTCCTACAAAATCGTCGAACTCGTGCGCCCGCTCATCGCCGAGAAGGAAAAACCCTTCCTGGCCGAAGTGGACAAGAACTTCAACACCGTTTTCGACATCCTGAAGAAATACGAGGCCAAGGACGGCAAGGGCTATGTCGATTACGACCAGCTCAGCGACAAAGACCGCACCGTCATGGCCGCCGCCATCAACAAGCTGGCCGAAGACCTCTCCACCCTGCGCGGCAAGCTCGGCCTGAACTGATTCCCGCCGCCCTCAGGCCGCAACTGGCGCGCCACGCCCACGGCACAACGGCCCCGATTGGGGCCGTTGAAATTCTGGCCTTGACTGGGGGATGGGCTTTCAAGGCTGCCCTGCTGCAGCGCCATCGAGCTTCAGGCGCAGCACGGCCTTGGGCAGGGCGATGTAGAGGTGCTGGGCATCGGGGCTCAGGGCGATGTGGCGCACGCTGGGCAGGCGGTATTGGCGCGGCTGGGCCAGGTACTGCGCGGCCTGCTGCGGGATGTCCGGCCCGCCGACAACCACTTGCACGCCATCGGGCGTGACGCGGTAGATGGAGGACCAATCCACGCGCCAGGGGTCGCGCAGATTGGCGCTTTGCTGGCGCAAGGCCACGTACAGCGCCGTGCCCGTGGCGCTGATGCTGGCATGGGTGGCGTCTATGCCATCGCTGATGGCAAAGCGCTGCACGCGGCCATCGTCCAGGCGGTGCCAGGCGTAAGCGCCCTGGCCCTCTTGCGCCAGGGCGTGGATGCGGCCTTGCGCATCGGCCGTCAAATCCAGCAGCGCGCCGCGAATGCCCAGGCTGGCATGGTCCAGGGTTTGCACGTTCAGGGCCGCATCCACCGTGCGCAGCCGGCCGGCATCGATGAAGAACTTCAGGCCATCCTGGCGCACGGCCAGGGCGTGCGGGGCATAAAAGGCGGCCGCATGGCCCTGCCCATCCTGCAGGCGCGGGGTGATGGCGGGACGCCCCAAAGGGGGCGCGGGCGTTTCGCCCGCCACGCGCTGCAGGCCGACGAAGCTCTGCGCCGGATCGTAGGCCACGATGCCTGGGCCGTTGTGGTATCTGAAATGCTGCGCGGCACCGACGCCAAAAGGCCATTGCGCATCGACCATGCGCCATTGGTTGTCCATGGGCATGGCGTCAGAGTGGCTCAGCACATGCCATTGACCACTGCCATCCCGGTACAGGCCGCCAGCATGACCGTAGATCACATACTGCTGTCCCGCCGTGGCGTAGCCGCCGCCACGCACCAGGGCCTCGGGCAGGCCATCGCGCACGCGCCGGATGTAGGAATTCTGCTGCGGCTGCGGGCACATGCCCTGCGGGTAGTGGTTGTCCAGCAGCAGCAATTGCCCATCGAAGAACACCATGCGATCAATGGTGCCGGCCAACTGCGTGCGCTGCCCCTCTCCCTCAATATCGGGCTGCTGGCAATAGGGCTGGGGCAACGCGGTATTGCCCAGCACCACTTCCAGCCCGCCTGGCGGCACTGGGGCCGGCGCTGGCGCAGGGGGCGGGGCGGGCGACGGGGCGGTGGTATCGGACACATCACTGCCGCCGCCGCAGGCGGTCAGGGCAATGGCAATCAAGGTGGCCCAGGGCCATGAGAAATTGCTGTGCATGGGGCTCTCTCCTTCAAGGGGTTTCCGCCTGGCAGCGGCCTGCCCAGAGCCAAAGAAAAGGCCCCAGCAGGCCAAGCAGGCCAAGCAGGCCAAGCAGGCCAAGCAGGCCAAGCAGGCCCTATGTTACGCAGGCGGGCCGTGGTGGCGGGGTTATGGCCTGCTGGGGTTTTCCCCGCATAGCGGCCCGCAGTGCGGAATCCCGAGCATGGCCATTGCGCCCGGCCTTTGGCGCTGCACCAGCAGCTGCCAGCCCCATGCCCCAGTGCCCGGCCTGCCGCCCTTTTGGCGCACAATCGGCGTTTTTTCAGCCTTGCCGCTGCCAGTGACTGCCGCAGGTTCGCAGCCCGCTGGCCATGCGCCCGCTTTGCCGCCCTCCCCCATGTCCAGCCCTGATTTCCGATCGCCATTGCGCGCCCGCAGTGCCGTTGCGGCGCTGTGCCTGATGTGTCTGCTTGCCCTGTCGCTGGCCGCCTGTTCGCGCCCCGAGGCGCCACCCCCGCCGGTGCGCGCCGTCAAGCTGTTGACGGTGGGCGAGACCGCGCAGCAGCCGCCCATTCAGTACGCTGGCGTGGTGGCCGCGCGCAGCGAGGCCGCGCTGGGCTTTCGCGTGGCCGGCAAGCTGCTGGCGCGGCCGGTGGTGCAGGGCCAGGCGGTGCGCAAGGGCCAGCTGCTGGCGCAGTTGGATGCGACCGATTACGAGCTTTCGGCCGCGGCGGCGCAGGCCCAGTTGCGCGCGGCCACTACGGAGCGCGATCTGCAAGCGGCCGATTTGCAGCGCTACCGCGAGCTGCGCGCGCAGAACTTCATCAGCGCTGCCGAGCTGGACCGGCGCAGCGCCGCTCTGAAGGCGGCGCAGTCGCGCGTCGAGCAGGCCCGCGCCCAGCTCAGCGCGCAGGGCAACCAGGCCGAGTACACGCGGCTGGTGGCCGATGCCGATGCCGTGGTCACCGCCACGCTGGCCGAGCCCGGCCAGGTCGTGGCCGCCGGCACGCCGGTGGTGCGCCTGGCCCTGGATGGCGCGCGCGAGGTGCGCTTTGCCGTGCCCGAGCAGCGCCTGGCGCAGGTCAAGGTGGGGCAGGAGGTGACGGTGCGCGCCTGGGCCGATCAGCAAACGCCGCAAGCGGCGCGGGTGCGCGAGATCGCCGCCAGTGCCGATCCGGCCACGCGCACCTTTGCCGTGAAGCTGGAGATCCTCGGGGCGGCGCAGCCGCCGCTGGGCGCGACCGTCACCGTCGATTGGCCGCGCGCGGCGCAGGCGCAGCCCAGCATCCGCCTGCCCGGCACGGCCATCTGGAGCGATGAGGCCGGGCGCAGCAGCGTCTGGGTCTATGAGCCGGGCAGCAGCACCGTGCAGCGCCGCCACGTCGAGCTGGGCGAGGCCGACGGCAATCAATGGATCGTGCGCAGCGGCCTGCAAGCTGGCGAGCAGCTGGTGGCCACGGGCGCACACGTGCTGCAAGAGGGCGAGAAGGTGCGCATCTTCGAGGGGCCGGGCAGCGGCGAGCCCAGCGCAGCGGAGCCAACGCGATGAGCGCCGCCCACAATCCGCCCGTCTCGCGCCACAACATCTCCAAATGGGCGCTGGAGCACCCGGCGCTGACGCGCTACCTGCTGGTGGTGCTGATGGTGTTGGGCTTTTTCGCCTACTTCCAGCTAGGCCAGGACGAGGACCCGCCCTTTACCTTCCGCGCCATGGTGATCCAGACGCACTGGCCCGGCGCCACCGCCGAGCAGGTGGCCGAGCAGGTCACCAGCCGCATCGAGCGCACGCTGCAGGAGGTGCCCTTTGCCGACAAGATCGACAGCTACTCCAAGCCCGGCCAGTCGCAAATCGTCTTCCAGCTCGACGACAGCAGCCCGCCGGCGCAGGTGCAGCAGCTGTGGTACACGGTGCGCAAAAAAGTCGGCGACATGGCCTGGCAGCTGCCCCAGGGCGTGCGCGGCCCGTTCTTCATCGACGACTTCGGCGATGTCTATGGCGTGATCTACGCCCTCTCAGGCCCTGGCTACAGCCCGGCCGAGCTCAAGGCCCAGGCCGAGCGCGTGCGCCAGCAGCTGCTGCGCGTGCCGGACGTGGCCAAGGTCGAGCTGTTTGGCGTGCAGCAAGAGCGCCTGTACATCGAAGCGCCCCAGCAACGCCTCTCACAGCTGGGGCTGAACATGAACCAGGTGCTGGCGCAGCTGGGCCAGCAAAACGCCGTGGCCGCCGCCGGCAGCGTGCACGGCGATGGCGAGCAGGTGCGCGTGCGCGTGCAGGGCCAGTTCGGCGCGCTGGAGGATTTGCGCGCCATGCCCATCCAGGCCGCATCCGGCCAGCAGCTGCGCCTGGGCGACATTGCCCAGGTCTGGCGCGGCTATGAAGACCCGCCTTCCGTCAAGGTGCGCTTTGAGGGCCAGCCGGTGATCGCGCTGGGCATCTCCATGGCCAAGGGCGGCGACATCGTGGCGCTGGGCCAGGCCTTGCACGCCCAGGCCGAGGCCATCGGCCAGGCGCTGCCCGCGGGCATGACGCTGCGCAACGTGCAGGACCAGCCAGAGGCCGTCACCAGCGCCGTGGGCGAGTTCGTCAAGGTGCTGATCGAGGCCGTGGCCATCGTGCTGGCGGTGAGCTTTCTCTCACTGGGCCTGCACAAGCGCGCTGGCCCAGCGCCGCTGTGGCGGCGCTACACGCTGGACATGCGCCCCGGCCTGGTGGTGGCCATCACCATCCCGCTGGTGCTGTCGCTGACCTTTCTGGTCATGCTCTACTGGGGCATTGGCCTGCACAAAATCTCGCTGGGCTCGCTGATCATCGCGCTGGGCCTGCTGGTGGACGACGCCATCATCGCCGTGGAGATGATGGTGCGCAAAATGGAAGAGGGCTACGACAAGTTCCGCTCCGCGCTGTTTGCCTACGACATCACCGCCAAGCCCATGCTCACGGGCACGCTGATCACCGCCGCTGGCTTTCTGCCCATCGGCATTGCCCGCTCCACCACTGGCGAGTACACCTTCGCCATCTTCGGCGTCACCGTCGTGGCGCTGCTGCTGTCGTGGATCGTCTCGGTCTATTTCGTGCCCTACCTGGGCGTGCTGCTGCTCAAGCCGCCCGCGCCCGGCGCACATGGAGAGGTCTACGACACGCCGTTCTACCAGCGCTTTCGCCGCCTGCTCGACTGGTGCCTGGTGCACCGCTGGCTGACCACCTTTGCCACTTTCGCGCTGTTCGCGCTGGGCCTGGTCGGCATGGCCAAGGTGCAGCAGCAGTTCTTCCCGGACTCCAACCGCCCGGAGAT
Source organism: Vandammella animalimorsus (assembly GCF_002288875.1). Classification (NCBI taxonomy): domain Bacteria; kingdom Pseudomonadati; phylum Pseudomonadota; class Betaproteobacteria; order Burkholderiales; family Comamonadaceae; genus Vandammella; species Vandammella animalimorsus. Next base: position 27,520 of record NZ_NTBH01000010.1, read on the forward strand.
CATGGTCGATCTCTGGCTGCCAGAAGGCGCGTCCTTCCAGGCCATCGAGGACGTGGCGCTGCGCGCCGAGCAAACCCTGGCCGTGCAGCCGGGCGTGCGCAACGTCGCCACCTGGATCGGCTCGGGCACGCCGCGCTTTTACCTGCCGCTCGATCAGATCTTCCCGCAAAGCAACGTGGCGCAATTCATCGTGCAGCCGCACTCGCTGCAAGAGCGCGACGCGCTGCTGCGCAGCCTGCCGCAGACCCTGGCCGAGCAACTGCCCGAAGTGCGCGCGCGCATCAAGCTGCTGCCCATGGGCCCGCCCGTGCCCTATCCGGTGCAATTCAAGGTCATCGGCCCCGAGCCGGCCGCGCTGCGCGCGCGCGCCGATGAGGTCAAGGCCATCATGAGCGCCCATGCGCACATGCGCGGCGTCAACGACAACTGGAATGAGCGCATCAAGACCTGGCGCCTCGATATCGACCAGGATAAGGCCCTGGCCCTGGGTGTGAACAGCCAGTCCATCGCGCGCGGCACGCAGATGATTCTCGAGGGCGAAACCATCGGCCAGTACCGCGAGGACGACCAGCTCATCCCCATCGTGCTGCGCCCGCCGCTGGCCGAGCGCGACAGCCTTACGGCGCTGGGCAATGCCTACATCAACACCAGCTTCGGCGGCGCCATCCCACTGTCGCAGATCGCCACCGCGCGCATGGACTGGGAATGGGGCGTGCTCTGGCGCAGCAACCGCCAGTACGCCATCACCGTGCAGGGCGACGTCACCGCAGGCCAGCAAGGCGCCACCGTCACCAACGCGCTGCTGCCCGCGCTGCGCGCGCTGGAGCGGCAATGGCACGCCGATGGCCAGCAGGAATACCGCATCGAAGTGGCCGGCGCCATCGCCGAAAGCGCCAAGGGCTCGGCCTCCATCGCCGCCGGCGTGCCGCTGATGCTGTTCATCATCTTCACGCTGCTGGTCATCCAGCTGCGCAGCTTCTCGCGCGCGCTGCTGGTGTTCCTCACCGGCCCGCTGGGCATCGCCGGCATCGCCGCCGCGCTGCTGGCCACAGGGCGGCCCTTTGGCTTCGTCGCGCTGCTGGGCGTGATCGCGCTGATGGGCATGATCCAGCGCAACGCCGTGATCCTGATCGACCAGATCGAACTCGAACGCGCCGCCGGCGTGCCCGCCTGGGATGCCATCCTCAACGCCGCCACGCACCGCCTGCGCCCCATCGCCCTGACCGCCGCCGCCGCCGTGCTGGCCATGATCCCGCTCTCGCGCAGCGTGTTCTGGGGCCCCATGGCCACCGCCATCATGGGCGGCCTGATCGTGGCCACCGTGCTGACCCTGCTGGCCCTGCCCGCGCTGTACGCCCTGCTGTTTCGCGTGCGACGCGAAACGCCCGCCGCACCCGGCAGCGCCGCATAACATGGGCAAAGGGCCATCACGGATAATGCCGGCCCGCAAAACACCGCCCCCACACCACCCAAGGCCCCACCTATGCAAGCGCACGAACTGGAACTGCTCGCCCCGGCGCGCGATGCCGACATCGGCATCGAGGCCATCAACCACGGCGCGGATGCTGTCTATATCGGCGGGCCTGCCTTTGGCGCGCGGGCCACGGCGGGCAATGCCATTGCCGATATTGAGCGGCTGGTGCGGCACGCGCACCGCTATCGCGCGCGCATTTTCATCACGCTCAACACCATCTTGCGCGACGATGAGCTGGAGGCGGCGCGCCGCATGGCCTGGCAGGTGTACGAGGCGGGCGCCGATGCGCTGATCGTGCAGGACATGGGCTTGCTGGAGCTGGATTTGCCGCCCATCCAACTGCACGCCAGCACGCAAACCGACATCCGCACGCCCGAAAAGGCGCGCTTTTTGCAGGACGTGGGTTTTTCGCAAATCGTGCCCGCGCGCGAGCTGACGCTGGCGCAGATCGCCGCCATCCGCGATGCCATCGACCCGGCACGCACCACGATTGAATTCTTCATCCACGGCGCGCTGTGCGTGGCCTACAGCGGCCAGTGCTACATCAGCCACGCCCACACGGGCCGCAGCGCCAACAGGGGCGATTGCTCGCAAGCCTGCCGCCTGCCCTACCAGGTGCAAGACAGTCAGGGCCGCTTCATCGCCTACGACAAGCACGTGCTGTCGATGAAGGACAACAACCAATCGGCCAACCTGGGCGCGCTCATCGAGGCGGGCGTGCGCAGCTTCAAGATCGAGGGCCGCTACAAGGACATGGGCTATGTGAAAAACATCACCGCCCACTACCGCCGCCTGCTCGATGAGCAGATTGAGGCCAGCCAGGCCAGCGCCCAGCCGCTGGCGCGCGCCTCCAGCGGGTGCACCACGTTTTTCTTCACGCCCGATCCGCAGCAGAACTTCAACCGCGCCTTCACCGATTACTTCGTCAACGGCCGCCAGCAGGACATTGGCGCGTTCGATTCGCCCAAAAACCCCGGCACGCCCATTGGCTGGGTGCTGGCCATCAATAAGGCTGCCGTTAATAAAGCAGTCAACAAGGCCGCGCCCGCGGCCACCGCAGGCCGCCCGGCTGCCAAAGCGGGCCGCCAGCGCCCGGCAGCGGCGGCTGCGCTTTCTGCCACGGCTGCCGCCAACGCCAGCGCCGCCGACAACTGGCTGGACGTGCAATTGAGCGACAGCGCCGCGCAGCTCTCCAACGGCGATGGCCTGTGCTATTACGACCTGCGCGGCGAGCTGGTGGGCATGGCCATCAACCGCGCCGAGCCAGCGCCCAGCGGCCGCCCCGGCCAGTGGCGCATCTGGCCCAAAGACCCGATCGCCAGCCTGAAAGACCTGCGCAAGGATCTGACGATCAACCGCAACCGCGACATGCACTGGCAGCGCATGCTCGAGCGCCCCTCCAGCCAGCGCCGCATCGGCCTGTGGGCCACGCTCAGCGAGCCGCAGCCGGGCCAGTTGCTGCTGCAATTGAGCGATGAGGACGGCTTTGCCGCCAGCGCCCAGGCGGCGCACCCGCAGCAGGCGCCGCGCCAGCCACAGACCCTGGCCAAGAGCGAGCGCGCCGCCGTCCAGCAGTTGCAGCGTTTTGGCAACACGATGTTCGAGCCGCTGGCCGTGCAGGCGCGGCTGCAACAGAGCTGGTTTTTGCCCGCCTCGCTGCTCAACCGCCTGCGCCGCGACGCCCTGGCCGCGCTGGAGGCGGCGCGCGCCAGCGGCTACGTGCGCCCGCCGCGCGCCCAGCCTGTAGAGCCGCCCGCGCCCTTCCCCGAGGACACGCTGACGTATCTGGCCAACGTGCTCAACCACCAGGCGCACGCCTTCTACCTCAAGCACGGGGTGCAGGTGATCGACGCGGCCTACGAGGCCGACCAGGAGCTGGGCGAAGTCAGCCTGATGATCACCAAGCATTGCGTGCGCTATTCCATGAGCCTGTGCCCCAAGCAAGCCAAGGGGGTGATCGGCGTCAAGGGCACCATCAAGGCCGAGCCGCTGCACCTGATCAACGGCAAGGAAAAGCTCACCCTGCGCTTTGACTGCAAGCCCTGCGAAATGCACGTGGTGGGCAAGATCAAGCCCGGCGTGCTGGCTCAGCAACGCCAGGCCCAGCAGCAGGCGCTGGCCGAAGGCGTGCCCATGCGGTTCTATCGCCAACGCCCGGCCAGCACGCGGCATGTATAATCGCCGGTTTTCCTGGGTAAGGCGGCTTTGCTGCGCCTGGGGAAATCACAAGTGGCTGCAGGCAGATCGGCAGCGATCGCCAAGGGCCAGCCCGCGCGGGCTGCAGCGGCAAACACCATTGCAGCGGCGCAGGCGGCACGCCTGAACAGCCACAATGTCAAACAAGTCAGGAAACTGTTATGCCTAAGATGAAGAGCAAAAGCAGCGCGAAAAAGCGTTTTCGCGTTCGCCCAGGTGGCACCGTCAAACGCGGTCAAGCGTTCAAGCGCCACATCCTCACCAAGAAGAGCACCAAGAACAAGCGCCAACTGCGCGGCGTGACCAACGTGCATGAAACCAACCTCGGCCACATGGCGCAAATGCTGCCATTTGCCGGTCTGTAATCAGAAGGAGTCACGCACATGCCTCGCGTCAAACGTGGTGTTACGGCACATGCCCGTCACAAGAAAATCCTGAAGCTGGCCAAAGGTTTCCGCGGTCGCCGCGGCAACGTCTTCCGCGTTGCCAAGCAAGCGGTGATGAAGGCTGGCCAATACGCCTACCGCGATCGCCGCAACAAAAAGCGCGTGTTCCGCCAGCTGTGGATCGCCCGTATCAATGCCGCTTCGCGCGAACTGGGTCTGACCTACAGCCAGTTCACCAACGGCCTGAAGAAGGCCCAGATCGAAATCGATCGCAAGATGCTGGCCGATCTGGCCGTGCATGACAAAGCCGCATTCGGCAGCCTGGTCGAGCAGGCCAAGGCCAAACTGGCGGCGTAATCGCTTCACCATACAAGGCAATTTGCCTTTTCCGCCGTCGGGCCGGGCTTTGCGAATCTGCATGCAGGTTCTCTGAGCGCCGGCCCTTTTTCCTTTTGCAGCGCGCGGCGCAGCTGCAGCGTGTGATTGCATTCCTGGCAAGCAGCGCCATCAGGCCGCCCGGGAATGCCAAGCCAGCCCCGCTGCTATTCGCTGCCAGCATGCTGTCCCGAAGACCACTGCACGAATCAAACCAATGCGTGGCGTGTCAGGCCAAGGCGCAAAGTACAGCGATACCGGGCGGTATCGCGTGCAGTTGCACGCAGCCATGGCGCGGCAGACTCGATTTGATGTGTAGGTTTTTGCGGGACGACACACTAGCCCCTGATTTGAGAGCACGGATATGAGCACCGATTTGGCGGCCCTGGTCGAGCAGGCCCAAGCCCAATTTGCACAATGCGCCACCCCTGCGGCGTTGGAAGACGCCAAGGCCCGGTTCCTGGGCAAAAGCGGCCAGATCACCGCGCTGATGAAAGGCCTGGCCCAGCTCAGCGTGGAGGAGAAAAAAACCCAGGGCGCGGCCATCAACCAGGCCAAGCAGGCCATCGAAGCAGCGCTGAACGCGCGCCGCCAGGCCCTGGCCGATGCCGAGTTGCAGCGCCAGTTGCAGGCCGAGCGCCTGGACGTGAGCCTGCCCGGCCGCCGCCGCGAAACAGGCGGCCTGCACCCCGTGACCCTGGCCTGGGAGCGCATCGAGCAAATCTTCGGCTCCATGGGCTTTGACGTGGCCGATGGCCCGGAAATCGAAAACGACTGGTTCAACTTCACCGCGCTGGGCAACCCGCCCAACCACCCCGCGCGCTCCATGCAGGACACCTTCTACGTGGACATGCAGGGCGAGGACGGCCAGCCCTACTGCCTGCGCACCCACACCAGCCCGATGCAAATCCGCTACGCCACGGCCCATGCGCGCAAGCACGCCGAAGCCCTGGCGCGCGGCGAGGTGCAGGAGGTGCGCGTCATCGCCCCCGGGCGCACCTACCGCGTGGACAACGACGCCACGCACTCGCCCATGTTCCACCAGGTCGAGGGCCTGTGGCTGGGCGAGAACGTCAGCTTCAAGGACTTGAAGGCCACCTACCTGAACTTCTGCCGCGCATTCTTCGAGGCCGATGACCTGGTGCTGCGCTTTCGCCCCAGCTACTTCCCCTTCACCGAGCCCAGCGCCGAGATCGACATCCAGTTCCAAAGCGGCCCGCTGGCGGGCAAGTGGCTGGAAGTCTCCGGCTCCGGCCAGGTGCACCCGCAGGTGGTGCGCAACATGGGGCTGGATCCGGAGCGCTTCATCGGCTTTGCCTTCGGCTCGGGCATCGACCGCCTGGCCATGCTGCGCTATGGCGTGAGCGACTTGCGGCTGTTCTTTGACGGCGATGTGCGCTTTTTGCAGCAGTTCCGCTGACCCCATCTGCCGGATCAACCGCATGAAACGCCCTGCCCTGTTCACTGCCACCCTGGCTTTGGCAATGGCGCTTGCAGGTGCAACAGCCAGCGCCGCCGCGCCCGGCTACGACACCGTGCGCCTGAGCGACATCGATTTCAGCTACAACGCGCCCGCCGAAGGCAAAGCCTGCTGCGGCGCGCTCACCGCTTTGGGCAAGGCCACTAACACCAGCGATCTGGCGCTGGAAGACCCTGTCTTCGAAGTGCAGTTTTTCGACGCCCAAGGCAAGCTCATCGATGCCTTCAACGATGTCACCTACGGCCTGAAACTGCCGCCCGGGCAAGACATGATGGTGAGCCTGAGCGGCCGCGCCCGTTACGAAGCCGGGCGTTACGCCAGCGCCCAAATCCGCCTGATTTCGGGTGCATTCACCGAAGCCGGCAGCGGCCCGCAAGCCCCGGCGTTTGCGCAAACCGTCTGGATGCGGCTGCTGCTCAACTGGGGTCCCATGCTGCTGCTCATTGGCGTGTGGCTGTGGCTGGTGCGCCGCTCCGGTGGCTCAACCTATTCCAGGGATCTGCTGGCCTCGGTGCAAGAACAAAACCAGCTGCTGGCGCGCCAAGCCGCCGCCCTCGAACGCCTTGCCGACCATGCGTCCGCGCGCGATGCGCGCGACGCCCAAACCTAAAGCACACACCATGCAATTCCCAGAATCCTGGCTGCGCGCCTTCTGCAACCCGCCTTTGAACACCGAGCAACTGGCCGAGACCCTGACCATGGGCGGCTTCGAGGTGGAGGAGATCCGCCCGGCCGCGCCGCCGTTTGGCGGCATCGTCATCGGCGAAATCAAGGAGGCCGTGCAACACCCCGATGCCGACCGCCTGCGCGTCTGCCAGGTGGATGTGGGCGCGGCGGGTGATGGCGCGCTGCTGAACATCGTCTGCGGCGCGCCCAATGCGCGCGTGGGCATCAAAGTGCCCTGCGCCATGGTCGGTGCCGAGCTGCCGCCGGGCGAGGATGGCAAGCCCTTCAAGATCAAGGTCGGCAAGCTGCGTGGCGTGCAAAGCTTTGGCATGCTGTGCTCGGCGCGCGAGCTGGGCATTTCCGACGAGCACGGCGGCCTGCTGGAGCTGCCCGCCGACGCCCCCGTGGGCCAGAACGTGCGCGAGTATCTGCGCCTGGACGATGCGCTGCTGACCATCAAGCTCACGCCCAATCTGGCGCACGGCCTGAGCGTGTACGGCATTGCGCGCGAGCTGGCCGCGCTGACCGGCGCGCCGCTGCACACGCCAGCCATCCCCGCCGTGCCCGCCACCATGAGCGAAACCCTGCCCGTGCAGGTGCAGGCTGCCGATCTGTGCGGGCGCTTCTCCGGCCGCATCGTCAAGGGCGTCAACCCCCAGGCCACCACCCCGGCGTGGATGGTCGAGCAACTCGCGCGCTGCGGCCAGCGCAGCGTCTCACCGCTGGTGGACATCTCCAACTACGTCATGTTCGAGTACGGCCAGCCCAGCCACATCTTCGATCTGGACAAGATCGAGGGCGGCCTGCAAGTGCGCTGGGCCCGCGCGGGCGAAAGCCTGGAGCTGCTCAATGGCAACACCGTCGCGCTGGATGAGCAGGTGGGCGTCATCGCCGATGCCCGCCAGGTCGAATCGCTGGCGGGCATCATGGGCGGCAACGCCACCGCCGTGAGCGATGCCACGCGCAACATCTACATCGAAGCGGCCTTCTGGCACCCCGAGGCCATCCAGGGCCGCTCGCGACGTTTCAACTTCGCCACCGATGCCGGCCACCGCTTCGAGCGCGGCGTGGACCCCAGCCGCACGGTGGAGATCATCGAGCGCATCACCGCCCTGGTACTGGAGATCTGCGGCACGCCGCACACCCAGGTTGGCCCCATCGACGACCAGCGCCTGCGCCTGCCCGAGGCGCGCCCCATCGAGCTGCGCGTGGCGCGCGCCGCCAAGGTCATCGGCATGCCCATCAGCGCCCAGCAGTGCGAGGAGGTCTTTGCCCGCCTGGGCCTGCCCTGCGAGCGCGTGGCCCATGCCGAAGGGGAAGTGCTGCGCGTCACCCCCCCGCCCTACCGCTTTGACCTGGCCATCGAGGCCGATCTGATCGAAGAAGTCGCCCGCATCATTGGCTTCAACCAATTGCCCGATACCGCGCCGCTGGCCCCCATCGTCGCGCAAGCCCCCAGCGAAACCCAGCGCGGTAAATTCGCCGTGCGCCGCCTGTTGGCGGGGCTGGGCTATCAGGAAACCATCAACTTCAGCTTCGTGCAAGAGAGCTGGGAGCGCGATCTGGCTGGCAACGCCAACCCCATCCGCCTGCTCAACCCCATCGCCGCACCCATGAGCGTGATGCGCTCCAGCCTGCTGGGCTCGCTGCTGAACGTGCTCAAGTTCAACCTGGATCGCAAAGCCAGCCGCGTGCGCCTGTTCGAGGTCGGCCGCGTCTTTGCGCGCGATGCCAGCGTAGTCACCAGCGAGGCCAGCGTACAAGGCGTGCACCAGCCCCTGCGCGTGGCCGGCATCGCCTATGGCGACGCCGCTGGCCGCCAATGGGGCCAGACCGAGCGCCGCGTGGATTTCTACGACCTCAAGGGCGACGTGCAAGCCCTGCTGGCGCCCGCGCAGGCCGAATTCATCCCCTACGAACACCCTGCGCTGCACCCCGGCCGCAGCGCCCAGGTGCTGCTGGACGGCCAGCCCATTGGCGTGCTGGGCGAGCTGCACCCCCAATGGCGTCAACAATGGGAGCTGCCGCACGCGCCCATGCTGTTCGAGCTGGATTGGCAGGCCGTGCTGGCGCGCCAGTTGCCCCAAGCCCAGGCCATATCCAAGCATCAGCCCATTGAGCGTGACATCGCCATCGTCGTGGCCGAAGCCACCCCCTATGCCCAGGTGCACCAAGCCATTGTGCAGGCCAAGCTGCCCATTGCCCTGACACAAGCGCTGTTGTTCGACATCTACCGCCCCGCCGCCAACCAGGCCGCCGGCGAGCAGGGCGGCATTGGCCCTGGCGAGAAAAGCCTGGCCATGCGCCTGAGCTTCGACAGCGCCGGCGCAGCGCTGACCGATGCCGACATCGATGCCGCCGTCGCGGCTGTGGTACAAGCGCTGGAGCGCGCCGTAGCGGCGCGCCTGCGCCGCTGAAAGAGCCCATGCCATGACTGAGTTCCCCCTCGACATCGCCAGCCTGGAGCCCAATTCGCTGACCAAGGCCCAGCTGGCCGACCTGCTTTACGAGCGCATTGGCCTGTCCAAGCGCGAATCCAAGGACATCGTCGATGCCTTCTTCGAGCTCATCGCCAAGCAACTGATTGCCGGTGAGAGCGTGCGCATCTCCGGCTTTGGCAATTTCCAGGTTCGCACCAAAGCCGCGCGCCCAGGGCGCAACCCCCGCACCGGCGAAGCCATCCCCATCGAGGCCCGCAGCGTGGTCACCTTCCACGCCAGCAACAAGCTCAAAGAAAAAGTCCAGCCCGGCAGCTCAGGCTGAGTCAGAGACAGCCAAGCCATCTTTCTCCCAAACGAAGGCCCCGCCATCCTGCCCCGTCAGTGACTGGCGCGTTATGATGGCGTGCGCTACTGTGCGTGCGCCATTGAGCGCGGTGCGTGCCATGGCCCTTGTTTGCCTGCTATGAACACCCCCTTGCCACCCATCCCTGTCAAGCGCTACTTCACCATTGGCGAAGTGGCCGAACTGTGCGACGTCAAACCCCATGTCCTGCGCTATTGGGAACAGGAATTCACGCAGCTGCGCCCCATGAAGCGCCGCGGCAATCGGCGTTATTACCAGCACCACGAGGTGCTGATGATCCGTCGCATCCGGGAGCTGCTCTACGAACAAGGCTTCACCATCAGCGGCGCACGCTCGCGCTTGCAGAACTGGAGCCCCAACAAAGCCCCCGCAGCCCAAGCACAGATGAGTGCAGCCGGCGCCTCAGCCAGCGAAGAAGTGAGCACGGCCGCCGACACGCCTTCTGGTGCCGCACAACAAGATGCCGTGCAGGCGCAAGGCACCCTATTTACGGCGTCTGCCTCCAGCACAGGCAGCCTGTCGTGGGACGAATTGCGCGACGAGCTGTCAAAAATTCGCGCCATTTTGTCCGACCAGCCCAAAAACTAGGATAGAATCTCACGTTTTCGGCGTGTAGCGCAGCCAGGTAGCGCACTTGCATGGGGTGCAAGGGGTCGCGAGTTCGAATCCCGCCACGCCGACCATTCATGCGCATAGCATCGTCAGTAACAGAAACGCCTTTTGGGCGCATCGATCACTGACATGCCATGCACAAAGACCCTATCGTCTAGCGGTTAGGACATCGCCCTTTCACGGCGGTAACCGGGGTTCGAGTCCCCGTAGGGTCGCCAGATTGGCTTGCTGTAGCTCAGCCCATGGCATTTGCTTCAGCGCGCCTGTTGGCACTACCAGGAGCGGTAGTTCAGTTGGTTAGAATACCGGCCTGTCACGCCGGGGGTCGCGGGTTCGAGCCCCGTCCGCTCCGCCACAACATGAAAACCCTTGCAGCCTGCCGGTTGCAAGGGTTTTTTTCTTGGCTCTTTTGGGCGCTTTTGGCGTTTCTTGACGCTTTTCCTGACTCAGCTGCGGTAGATGGGCTCGAAGGCCTGCTGCTCGATCGCCTGCAGCTCCAAGGATTGGCCGGCCCAGAGCGCCAGCAACGGCCCGGGCAGCTCCAGCGTTTGCTCCAGGTGGTCGCACAAACGGGCGCATTCGGGCTCGTCCAAGCCATCATGGGCCTGGATGAACAGCACATAGGCGCGGCGGCGGGGGAATTCGCGCAGCTGCTTGCGCACCAGCCAGGCCGTGCGGATCGGGGCCGTCTCGCGCAACTGGGCCCGCAGCTGCTGCAGCTCAAAATCGCTCAAATCGTGGCGGGATATGCGCTCAAAGCAAGGGGCTTGATGCAGCTCCTGCCAAGCGCGCGTCTCGGCGGCCGCAGCCTCTTTCAGGCGCTGGCGCCATAGTTTGAGCGGCTCCTCCTGCGCCGGCTCCTCTTGCAGGGCCTGCTGCAGCCATTGCACCGCATGATCGCTGGCCCACCACTGGTACTGCGCATCGACCGTCCACAGCCGCTCGCACAGAGCCAGGGTGCGCGTATCGCGGGCCGGCAGGCTGCCAATCAAGGCCTTCAAGGCCTGGGCATGGTTCGGATCAGCGGCCAATGCCTGCTCGAACAGCGGCGCCACTGCCGCCTTGGGGTTAAGCCGCCGCCGCAGCAGGCCCAATTCCGTCAGCTCATCGGCACTGGCCTGCGCCTGCCGCGCCTGCAAGGCCTGCACGCGCTGGGCCAGGCGCGCCAGATGCTGGTGGTGGCTGCGCCAGCGCTGGTGGTTTTCACGGCGCCACTGCTGGTCAAGCAGCTCGATCCAGCGCTTGGGTTCGCGCAGCAGGCCCAAAGCCGGTTTGGCCGACCAGGCGGGCAGCACCGCAGGCTTTTGCAGGGCCTCTATGCGCTCGCGCAGGCTGGGGTGGGTGTCGTCGTGCTGGGGCCGCCGTCGCAATGCCTGGCGCAAGGCCGCTTGCGCAAACTCCGGCTCCGGCGGCGCCGCCAGCATGGTGCGCATGGCGCTGTAAGGCCCAATGGGCGCGGGCTGAGCAGCGGCCTGGCTCCAGTGGGCGGGCCAGAAATGCATTTCCAGCCAGGTCGCTTTCACATCGAGTTCCACCAGGGCGGCTGCGGCCGTGCCGCGGCCAGTCAGGCTGGCGGCAATGCGGTCGGCCTCGTATTCGTCCTGCCTGGCCATGGCAAAGGTCTTGGCGCAAAAGCGCGGAAAGTACCAATCGAGAAACTGGTCGGTGGCCACGCCGGCAAAACTGAAGTTGCGCGCCAGGCTGGCGTGCAGGCGCGCCCAGGACAGGCGGCTGCGATAAATCCATGCGGCAAAGCGCCCATGGTCGCCGCGCAAGTGGCCATATTCATGCGCCAGCACGGCGCACAGGCGCGGGGTGTCCAGCGCCATCAGCATGGGCAAGCCCACGGTCAACGTGTTGCGGGCCGCGCCGAACAGGCCAAACCGCGGCGTCTGCGTGATGCAGGCGTTGAAATCGCCATCGAGCAGCACCTGGTGGATGGGTGGGCCCTGCACTTTCTTGCGGATGCGCTCGAGCAGCTCGAACAGGCGCGGCGCGTCTTCCTGCGTCAGCTCCAGGCCCTGGGGCGGCGGCAGGCGCAGCCACAGTGCGCGCAACCCCGCCCACAGCAGCGAGGGCGCCGCCACCAACAACCAGACATACCCCCCATGAAATCGGCCACTCCAGATCGCCGCCAACAGCACCCACAGCAAAACCAGGCCCACGCCGACACAGCCCAGCACCCACAAATAGCCCAAGGCCGCAAACCAGAACACGGAGCGCCGGTAGGCCTGTTCATCGCTGGCGCTGTCCTGCTCCGACAGGCGCACCAAGTGAATGAAGTCCGAATATTTCATGGGTATCGCACCCCGCATGAGTGAAATGCAGAAGCTGTCTTGCAACTGGCAGGTTTCATATCGTAACAACACCCAGGCCATTCACTGCACTGGGTGGATTGGCGGCGATGCCGCCAGCTTCCCACTTGGCACGCGCGCGGCCTTGACGCTATCCTTTGCGCCGCCCCACACAAGAGGGCGGCATACATCAAAAGGAGACATTTCCATGGCAAGGCATGCACCGGGCGGCCGCTGGCCGCTGTTATTGTTGACCTCCACCTGGCTGGCCGCTTGCGGCGGCTCGGACGATGGGAGCCCAACACCTGTTGCCCCCAACTACCAGTCTGAGCTGCGACGCACGGCCATGGGCATTGCCCACATCAAGGCCGAGGACTGGCGCGGGCTGGGCTATGGCCTGGGCTATGCGCAGGCGCAGGACAACCTCTGCACCCTGGCCGATGCCTTTCTCACCTACCGGGGCGAGCGCTCGCGCCATCTGGGCGGCCAGGCGCTGGCGGTGAACAACAGCACCATCGGCCGGCCACGGAACATCGATTCGGACTTTTTCCATCGCCATCTGTTGCCTGACGATGCCGTGCAAACCATGGCCGCCGCGCAATCTGCGGACATGCATGCGCTGGTGGACGGCTTTGCCACCGGCTACAACCGCTATGTGCGCGAAATCCAGGCCGGCGAGCACCGCAGCGCGCACGCTGCTTGCCGCACGCAGCCCTGGGTGCAGGCCATCACCCCCCAAGACCTCTGGCGCCGCATGATGCAGGCTGGCCTGGCTGCCGGGCACAGCAACTTCGTGGCCGCCATCGCCAATGCCCAGCCCCCGGCCGCTGGCGGCAAGGCCACGCCGGCCGACTGGCCCAAGCCAAGCGAGGTACACGCGCCCCGGCTGGAAGTGGGCGGCAGCGCAGGCGTGGGCAGCAACATGTACGGCTTTGGCAGCGCCGTCACCGGCGGCGATGGCCCGCTGCTGTTTGGCAACCCACACTGGTATTGGAAGGGGGCCGACCGCTTCTACCAGACACAGCTGACCATCCCTGATCGCATCAACGTCAGCGGCGTGTCCTTCCTGGGCGTGCCGCTGGTGCTCATCGGCTTCAATGAGCACGTGGCCTGGAGCCACACCGTCTCCACCGCGCGGCGCTTTGGCCTGTTCCAGCTCAGCCTGGCCGAAGGCTCTCCCACCACCTACCTGGTCGATGGTCAACCCGTGCCCATGCAGGCCACGCCCATCAGCGTGCAAGTGCGTAACGACGATGGCAGCCTCAGCACCGTCACCCGCACGCTCTACAAAAGCCGCCACGGCCCGCTGGTCAACCTGGGCGCCCTGCACCCCGCGCTGGGCTGGGGCAACGCCAGCGCCTTTGCCATGCGCGACATCAACAGCGACAACCACCGCATCTTCCGCAACTGGCTGCGCTGGGGCCAGGCCACATCGCTGCAGGCCTTCATCGCCATCCAGAAGCAAGAATCCGCCGTGCCCTGGGTGAACACCGTGGCCGTGGGCCGCGGCAGCGACCAAGCCTGGTACGCCGACATCGGCGCCGTGCCCAACGTGCCCGACGCGCTGCTGGCGCAGTGCGCCACACCCGCCGGCCAGGCCCTGGCCGCTGCACTGCCAGGCGTGCCGGTGCTCAACGGCGCGCGCAGCGCCTGCAACTGGCAAAGCGATGCCGACTCGGCCCAGCCCGGCGCACTGGGCCCGGCGCGCATGCCCAGCCTGCTGCGCAGCGACTACGTGGCCAACATGAACGACAGCTACTGGCTGGCCAACCCGGCCGCGCCGCTGAGCGGCTACCCTGCCATCTTCGGCCCCGCTGGCAGCAGCGCGCAAACGCTGCGCACCCGCCTGGGGCACATCATGGTGCAAGAGCGCCTGGCCGGCGCCGATGGCTACCCAGGCCGCCAGGCCAGCGCCGCCATCGTGCGGGACATGGTGCTCAACAGCCGCGTGCTGAGCGCCGAGCTGTTCAAGGAACCGGCGCTGGCGCTGGTGTGCACCGAGGCCAGCATCGAAGGCGTGGACGTGCGCGCCGCCTGCGCCGCCCTGCAAGCCTGGGACAACCACGGCCACGCAGACTCACGCGGCTCGCACCTGTGGGACGAATTCTGGGGCCGCATACAAGTGCCGGCCGCGCAACTGTTTGCCGTGCCCTTCGACCCGCAGGACCCGCTGCACACCCCGCGCGGCCTGCAGGCCAGCGCCGCGCCCGCGCTGCGCACGGCTTTTGCCGCCGCCGTGCAAGCCGTGGCCGCCAGCGGCGCCGCCATGGACGCGCCGCGCGGCCAACTGCTCTACGCCACCCGCGATGGCCAGCGCATTGCGCTGTACGGCGGCTGCGGCGGCCTGGGCTACTTCACCATTGCCTGCTCCGAACTGCCTCTGGGCCAAGGCGGCTACGCCATGGACGGGCAGCCGCACGGCAACACCTACATGCAGGTGGTGGGCTTTGGCAGCAACGGCGTGCAGGCGCACAGCTTCCTGACCTTCTCGCAATCGGACGATCCGGCCTCGCCGCATTACAGCGACTACACCCGCGCCTATGCCGCCAAGCAATGGCTCCGCGTGCCCTTCACTGAAAGCGAGATCACAAGCCACAGCAACTACCGCACACAAATGCTGAGCGAATAGCGTTTGCAGGCGCCACAGCCCAAACAGCTCGCCTTGCCATGCACCCACGCAATGGGCATGGCAAGGCGTTTTGCTGAGCGTGTCATCAAAGTGCGCAATGCGACCTTCAAGGGCCTTGCGTGATCTCCAGCTGCACGCGACGGTTTCTTTGCCGGCCCTGCGGATCGTCGCGGCCATCGGGGTGCGCGTTGGGCGCAATGGGCTGGCCCTCGCCGTGGGCGTGCACCTGGATCGGGTGCTGCAATACGTCTTGCAAGGCCGCAGCCACAGTGTTGGCGCGCCGCTGCGACAGGGCCATGTTGTAGTCCTCGCTGCCCTTGCTGTCCGTGTGGCCGTGCACGCTCAGGCGCACATCCTGGTAGGCCTGCAGCAACTCTCGCACCTTGTCCAGCACGGGCTGTGCATCGGGGCGAATGTCGGATTTGTCGAAATCGAACAGCACGTCCGAGGGCAGCTCCAGCACGATGCGCTCCTGGCCTTGCTGCACGGCCTGGAGTTCGCCCAGCAGCTCTTGCGTGCGCTGCAGGTGCGCCGCGCTGCTCTGGCTGGGGCGCAAGGCGCTGGCCGTTGCCGCAGAGGCAGGCTGCAATTGGCCCGCTTGCGCCGTGGGCTGCAGTTGCATGGTGCGCGGAGCAGCCCGCAGATCGGCCGGTTGCAGCGGCTGCTCCTGCAACTGCGTGTGCCGGGGCGCGGCCTGCAGCCCCGAGGCCGCTGGCGGCTGCTGCAGCTGCAGGCCCGTCTCAGCCCTGGGAGGCGCTGGCTGCAAACTGGCTTGCGCCACTGCGCTGCCGGCGCTCACGACCAGGGCCAGCGGCCAGGCGCGTGTCGCCCATTGACGCAGCGTGCGCATCGCGCGCCTTTCACGGTTTCGTCTCAGCATGGCATGCCCCTGGTTCGTCAAAACAGTGCCTGGCGCAGATTGGCCCGCCACAACGACTGCATCAAGGCGCAGGCAACGCCATCACCAGGGCCGAGGCCCTGGTCGATGTGGCCGAGTGCCCATCGTTGATGACCAGCGTCAGCCCTTGCGCATCGGCTGGCAAGGCGCCCTGAAACACCAGCTCACCCACCATGGCCTCGTTGTTGGCGATCAGCAGCTTGGGGTTGTCGGTCGAGCGCTGCAGCATGAGGCGATCGCCCGCAGCGGTGCGCAGGAAGGTCTCGCCCCCTGCCAACTCCGTGCCGCGCGGGCGGCGGCGGTTGCTGAAGGCGATGCTGACCTGCAGCCGGGTGCGGTCGGCCTCGCGCTGCACCGATTGCACCTGCACCAACAGCCCCCCTTCGTTGCTGGCCTGCACCGGGTAGCGCACATCGGTAGCCAGCTTGGCAGCATCGGCGCCCACGCTGTGCACCCGCAGCTGGGACTGGACCTCGGGCGGCACGGCGATGGGCAGCTTCAGCGCAGGCGCTCGGGTGTCCTGCTCGCCATTGCCTTCATTGACCACCAGCGTCAGCTGCTGGGTGCCCACGGGGATGGCGCCCAAAAAGGTCAGCTGCCCTTCCATGGAAGCGTTGTTGGCAATTTGCACATTGGCATCCTCAGCCGGGCGCTTGAGCAGCAGGCGAGTGCCGCCATCGGTGAGCAAGAAGGTGTCGCCGCCAGCCAGCTGTGCGCCTTGCGGGCGGCGCTGGTTGGCAAAGGACACGGCCACATCCAGCACCGTGTGGTCGGGCTGGGCGGCCATGCCCTTGACGCGCAAATTCCAGCCGCCCTCGCTGCTGGCCTGCGCCTGCACGGCCGTCATCTGCACCGCCGCATTAGTCTGTTGCTGTGCCTGCGCTGCAGGCAGGCCCCAAGCCCACGCGCTGGCGGCCAGCGCCAAACACATGCAAGCCCGTGCGGCGGGCCTGGCAGTCAGCCTGAAGATGTCTGAAAACACTCGGCGGTCTTTCATGCAAGCTCCTGTCGTCCATTGATGATGAGATCGGCTCCAGCCCACAGGCACAGCCAGCCGTGGTGGCCCGGCGGGCATGATGGCATAGCCCCCAGATACCAGGCAAGGCACACGCATCGCAGCCTGGCCAGTCTGACGTGGCTGCGCTTCAGTGCAGCAGCACCTCAGCGGATGGTCACACTGTTGATCTGCACTGGGCCATTGCGCTGGCCTGTCGCGCCATCTTGCGCCTCGGCACAATCGCCGACGATGCGAACGTCCTGCGTATTGCGCCCGGTCACCACGACCGTCTCGCCTCGCAATGCGCGGCCTTGGATGTTGACGCTGTTGACGTTCACGGCAGTGTTGGCGTCGCAATGCACCTGGATGCGCTCGGCCCGATTGCCTGTGACTTCGATGCGGTTGCCGCGCTGTGGCTGGGCCTTTTGTGCCGGCATGTTTTGCCCCTGTTTCTGCTCTTGTTGCGAATGACCCGATTGCGCCCAGCTGCCACTGACCATGCTCAGCATGGCCGCTGCGGCGGTGCAGGCGCCCAGGGCGACTCGGTGATAGCGGTGACTCATGGCATGGCCCTCCTGAAGTGGAAGAAGTTGTGCTGCGCTCAGTGCCCGGCTCATGGCGCGGATGACTCTTGCTCAGGCTGCGCCGGTGTGGCCGAATCAGGCTGTGGTGGTGGTGGCGCAGTGACGATCGAGCCCTGGCGCAGCCCTGGTATCGACACCTCGGCGGCAGGCATGGGCGCAGCGCGATCGACCGGGTGCGCCTGCATGGCCGCAGCGCCTGGCATGGGCGTGGCGTGGGCAGCCGCAGCGCCTTGGCCGGGCGGCTTGCCGGATGCGATGGCAGCGCCCATCTCCTGCGCAAAGCGCTCGGACAGCGCCAGCTCCTCGGCCGCCATTTGTGAGCCCAGGCTTTGAATCAGGCGCGCCACATCACGGCCGCTGCGCTGGCCCTGCGCCGCAGCAAATTGCTGGGTCAGGCGTGCGTAGCCCAGCGCCTTGACCGAATCCTGGGGCACGCCCTGGCCCTTGTGGTACATGCGACTGAGGCGCTCCATGGCTGCGGCATCGCCACGCACGGCCGCCATCAAATACCAGCGATAGGCTTGGCCGATATCGGCGATGGGCGAGCGCTCATTGCGATAGGCATCGCCCACCAGCGCCATCAGCACCGGGTTCTGGCTTTGCAAGGCCTGGGCCTGCAGCTCGCGCAATTCGTTGTGCAACAGCGCGCCACTGCAACCCAGCCCAGGCTGGCCTTTGTCCAGCGCCTCCTGGCAGGCCTGCACGTAGCGCGCGGCATGGCTGTGCGCGGCGGCCTGGGCCGGCGGTGGCGAGGGCGCCTCAAGCTGTGGCTGTGCCCAGCACCATGTAGCCGCCCCCAGGCAGGCTGCGGCCAGCGCCAGGCCACGGCGGCTCTGGCGCGTCGGTTGCGGCAGCCGCCTTGGCGGCGTGGGCGATGTCTGGCGGGTATTGATTGGCCATTGACTCATGCTCAGCCCTCCTCATAAAGCACCGGCGCGGCCTGTGTGCGGGCGCGCTGCGCAGCCTCCTCGGCCTGGCGCTGCGCGGCTTGCTCGGCCAGCGCGGCCTCTCGCTTGAACTCCTCGTCCCATGGCATGGGCACGTTGAAGAACAGTGGCTCGAAATGCTCCCAGCTCGTGAGGTCGATCTGCGCGCCCAACTGCGGAAAATGCGCCGCATACACCTGGGCCACGGCCTGGGCCGTGGGCGCATCGAGCTGCTGCGTCACCTGCACGGGCTGCTGGTACTTTTGCAGCATCACCTGCGCCAGGCCAATGCGCACCTGCGGGCTCAGCGCCTCGAAGGCGTTGCGCATGTTCTCCACCACCACCGGATCGGGGTGGCCGTTGGGGATGGTGCGCCAGTACGGGGTGTTGGTGACCTTGCCGACGATTTCCAGCACGCTCAAATCCACCAAGGTGCGAATGGCCGAATGCCGGCCCTGCATGTACTTGCCCTCGGTCTTGAAGCCAAAGGCGTCGCCGTAAAAGCCCAGGCTGGCATTGCGCTCGCTGGTCATGTCCAGCACCTTCACGACATTGGAGGACTGCATGCGCGGCACCATTTGCTGCGTCTGGAAGTTGACCACGTTCAGATCCAGCGCCAGCGCCGAATAAATCGCCACATTGGTGGCGTTGTAGCCCAGGGCCGTGCTGCCATGGCCCTTGCCGAATTCCACCGAAGCATTGTTGGCACGGCCCGCGCCCGACAACGCACGGTCGAACTCGGTCAGTGCGCCGGTAATCAAGTAATCAGGCATGGTGACGCCGAACTGCCCGCCCAGCTGGGCCTGGGCCACCAGGTAATCGGGGTGGTAGGGCACGTACACCACCTTGGCGCCAATGCGGTTGAGCGCCGTGCGCACCATCTCGGTCACGTCGCCTGGGATTTCGGCCCCGGCCAATGGGCTGGAGAGGTTGGTGGAATCCAGGATGGTGCGCGACTGCACATACAGCACCGGGTCGCCGGACTTGTAGACATTGAGCATGTAGCCCAGGCGCTGCAGCGCCTGGGAGTACAGGTTCAGGTTGGCCTGCGGCAGCTCGCGCAGCTCCTGATACGTGGCCAGCTGCTTTTGCGCATCGCGCATGGCGTGTTTGGGCGTCGAGCAAGCGGCCAGCAGCGCCGCCGCTGCCAGGGCTGCACACAGCCCGGCGTGGCCAGGCCAATTGTTTTTCATTGTTGTATTCACAAAATTCTCTTCAATGGACAAACCGGCAGGCACCGGCGCAAAGCGCACAGTGCCTGACCTGGGAGATCGGATGGAATGCAAACAGCCTGCCCCCATGCGGCAGGCCGCCGCGCCACTCACCGGCGGTTGTTCAGCACAGTGATGTTTTCCACGCCCTCGCCTTCTACATACAGCGTGACATTGCCCGAGACATTGCCCTGAATCACCGGACTGGCCACGCGCACCGAGCCATCGGGGCCCTGCGTGACATCCGTGTAGTCCGTGCGGATCACGAGGTTGCTCTGGTTGGGCGGCAGTCGCAGCGTGCCATCCTCGCCCACCATGGCCCTGGCATCGACCATGGAGCGATCGGCCAGCGCCTTGGCCACGCGAGAGCGCGCCGCCACACTGGGCGTGACGGTGTCCGTGACCTTGATCTCCTTGTCCTGCATGTCCTTGTACATGCTCATGGCCGTGCCGTACTGCACCATCTGCGCCTGCGCCAGGCCGGCGCCGCTCAGCCAGGCCAGGGCGGCACAGCTGCATGCCACTGCGGTGCGATGGATTGCTGTTCGTCTGCGCATTGCTTGCTCCTCATTGAAAGACAAAGTTGTAGGCCGGCGCGATCAACACGCTCTGGTTGATCACCCCGGTGGACGGCACGGTATAGGTGTAGCCGGGGTTGGCCACATGCGGCACATTGGCCGCCACGCCCGCTGCCCCCACCAGCGCGCCGGCATTGATGACGCTGCCCGTGGTCGCGCCCGGCGCCGCAGCGCCCCGGTTGGCAACGATGTTCACCGAGCCCGTCATCACGCCGTGGTTGATGAGCGAGTTGACCGTGCCGCCGGCCGTGCTCGACTGGTTGCCGGCAATCAGCACGCGCCCAGCCATCACCCCGTTGTTCACCACCGAGTTGCTGACCCCGCCCATGCTGGCCGAGCCTCGATTGCCCACAATGCTGACATCGGCGGCCATCATCCCGTTGTTGACCACGCTGTTGACCGTGCCGCTTGTGGAGGCCGTGCCATCGTTGCCGACGATGTTCACCCGGCCAGAGAGCTGCCCCTGGTTCTTCACGGCATTGGCCACGCCCGCCGAGCTGGCATTGGCCTTGTTGGCCGCCAGCACGATGCGGCCATTCATCGACCCACTGTTGTGCACCGAGTTGGCCAGCGCATTGCCACTGGCCTGCCCCTGGTTGCCCACGATGGTGACGCTGCCCGAAAGGCTGCCGCTGTTGTCCACGCTGTTGAGCACGCCGCCAGCGGCCGCCTGCCCCCGGTTGTTGAGGATGGCGATCTGCCCGCCCAGGCGCCCATGGCGGTTGCGCACCGAGTTGGCCAATGCGGCATTGGCGCTGCCACGGTTGCCGCTGATGGTGATAGCGGCATTGCCCAGGCTGCCACTGTTGATCACCGAGGCGTTCACCCCGCCCTGGCTGGCGCTGGCCTGGTTGTTGGCGATCGTGATGCGCGACTGGGCTATGCGCCCGCCTTGCTGATTCTTCACGCTGGCCACCGTGCCGCCCGTGCCGATGGAGGCGCGATTGCCCGTGATGCCGATCGAGCTGTGCGCCACGCTGGAGCCGCCATCGGCCTTCACGCTGCTGGCCTCGGCCCCGGCCGCATCCGCATGCACCTGCTGGGCCTGGTTGCCCACCACATCGAGCCGGCTATTGCTGGCCGTGCCATCGATGGTCACGCTGTGGGCCAAGGCCTGCTGGCCCTGGCTGGAGCGCACGCCCGTGGCTTGGTTGCCAGCCACGCGCATCTCCAGCGCGCGCAGGCCTTGGGCCCTCTGGCCCAGCGCCACGCTGTTGACCGAGGCACCGCCTTCCTGCGCATCGACGCGCTCGACCCGGTTGTCCTCCACCAACAAGGTGCTGGCTGTCAGCGGGGCCTGGATGTCCAGCGTATTGAGGTTCACATCGGCAAAGCTCTGCCGCTCATTCACACCGAACAGGCCGCGCGTGGTCTGTGCAAATGCACTCACCGATGCCGCCTGGTTGTTGCGCACCAGCGCCTGGCTTTCCAGTAACCGGCCACGTTGGCTCAGCGCCAGCGTATTGGCCTGCACCAGCGCGCCATCGGCGTGCATTTCCTCGGCCCGGTTGGCCTGTACCTGCACATGGCTATCCTTCAGGCCGGCGCCCTGTTGCCCTTCCAGATACACGCTGTTGACTGCGGCAATGCCATGGCGCGACGATCCGTAGCCCAGCGTCTGCTGATGGTCGCCACGCGCATGGATGCCCTGGGCGCGGTTGTTCTCGATCGTCACCGGCGTGCGCACCAAACTGGCGCCCCGGTAGGCGGCCAGCGACTGCACCAGCGCCGTGCCGCCCATGCCGGAGACCAGCTCGGCCCGATTGCCTGCAATCTGCAGTTGCGAATCGGCATCGACGCTGCTGTTATCGTGCAGCAGCACTGCATTGAGCGCCGCCCGCGCACGGGTGTGGCTGCTGCTGATGGCTGTGCTGCTGGATTCGGCCTGCGTCTGCACCTCGATGGCCGTATTGCCCTTCAGCCAGACCGGCGCGTGCAAAGCGCTGCCCGCGCCATCGCCACGCTCCAGGCTGACGGAGTTGGCCGTGATGCTGCCGCCATCGGCATGCAGCTGCCCGGCCGTATTGGCCTGCAACGCCAGCTGCGGGCTGCGCCACTGAGAGCCAACCACCGCCAGGCTGTTGGCCAGCACCACCGCATCCTGCTGGGCTTTCCAAAGCAGGCCGCCGGCCAGTTGCTCCTGGCTGCCTTGTGTGCTCAGCTCCTGGGCTTGGTTGTGCTCGATCAGCACCTGCCCATCCTGCAGGCTGGCCTGCTGATCGGCCAACACACTATTGGCCATGGCCTGGCCGCCGCGCACATCCAGGCCCCGCGCCTGGTTGCCCTGCTGCAGCACTTGCATGTTTTTCAGCGCGGCTTGATCGGCCAACACCACGCTGTTGGCCCCAGCGCGGCTGGAGCGCTCTGCCGCGCCCAGGGCACCACCCAATGCGGACACACTGCCGCCATTGGTGCGCACCTGCTGCGCGCTGTTGTCCTGCTGAGTCAGGCTGCTGGCATCGAGCTGCGCCTGCAGCGCCCAGATGCTGTTGGCCAGCGCCACACCACCACGCGCCTGCACATCCTGCGCATCGTTGCCGGTCTGCGTGTGCTCATTGCGACCCGCCAGGCGGGAGCGGTCCAGATTGATGCTGTTGGCCAGGGCGCTGGCGTAGTTGTCCACCGAGGCCAGTGCCCCCATCAGCACGGAGCCCTCGCCACCGAATGCGCCAACACGCTGGGCCACATTGCCTTGCTGCACAGCATGCCAATTGCGCACCTGGCCATCCATTTGCGTCAACGCCATGGAGTTGGCCATCGCGCCACCGCCTGCCCCCACGATCTGCCGGGCCTCGTTGCCCTGTTGGTGCAAGCGGCTGTGGCTCAACTGCGTCTGCGCCAATGCGATGCTGTTGGCCAGCGCCGCGCCTTCGAGCTTGGCCTGCGCCAGCGCGCCATAGCCCAGCGCGGCCGAAGCGCCCGAGGCCAGCACCTCGCTGGCCACATTGCCATGCTGCTGAATGCGCACCTGCTGCAAGCCCGACTGGCTGGCCGTCAGCACATTGGCCAGGGCCGAGCCACCCACACTGCGCACGCCCTGCGCACGCTGCTGGGTATTGCTGATTTCAGAATTCTCTACATCGGTGCTTTGCAGCAACACACTGTTGGCGCTGGCGCGCCCCGGGATCTGCATTGAGGCGCTGCCCAGCAAGGCATACAGCTCGGCGCCCTGGGCATGGACATCGCCCGCCTCATTGCCAGCCACCGTCACCTGCGAGCCCTGCAGGCGTTTGCGCTCACCCTGGCCAGAAATCAAAATGCTGTTGGCGCTGGCCGCGCCGCCCAGGGTCGTCATCGGCCCGCTGAGGCGGTTGCCGCTGACCAGCAGCTGGCTTTGCCCCACATCCATGGCCTCCAGCCCAATGGTGTTGACCTGCGCCGTGGCGATCAGACGCAACACACCTGCCAAGCCAAACCCCAGGCTGCCGCCCAGGCCCACGGCCTCGACCTTTGCCGCGCTGCGGTTGCCCGATACCGTGATGGCGCTGGAGCGGATGCTGCTGCCAGGGTTGCCCTCCATGACCCAACCCAGGCCGTGCAGCATGTTTTCCTGCGCCTGCACCGGCCATGCCGTCAGCGCACAGGCTGCAGCGCAGGCCGTGGCCACCACGGTCTTGTTGATTCGCACCATAAAAACTCCAGCGCCCCAAAAAACCTCCCGGGCTCTTTGCCACAGGCTGGCCCGAAACACGGGAACCAATCCACGCATGCGCCACATCACAAGCCGGGGGCGCAGGCGTGGATTGAATTCATGCCGTATCAGTTGATGTTGACGCTGTTGACGTTGGCCGTGCCACCGATGGCGTAGATGTCCTCGGCGGTGTTGTCCGTCACGTTGATGACGGAATCACTGACCTCGGAGCCCGTGATGTTGACGCTGTTGACGTTGGCAACGCCTTGCATCTCCAGCTCGGCCACCTTGATGCCCACGCTGCCGCCGCCAGCGGTCACGCGCTTGGCCGAGTTGCCCGAGACGTTGATGGTGGTGTTCTTGACCGTCGAGCCGTTCGAGCCTGATGCGGAAATCAATCCAGGAACGCTGATATTGCCAGACTGGGCCATGGCACTGGAAGCCAGTACCGAAGCGAGCAATGCACCAACACAAACCAGTTTGCGAGACATAGGGGTTCTCCTAAAAAGTTCAGAGCATTCGCCAAGACATGGCCGACCACGTAGGCCCATGGCCACTGACGCGAGACCGACGCAAGGCCTGGCGGACCACTGTGCCGGGCAGTCACACTGCCTGACCAGCGCTGCGAAATTTAAGAAAAACCCGCACTCGGGCTGTACGCAAAATGTTCGCGGCTGTATGGAGTTGCAAACGCCGCAGCCTTGACTTTGCAAAGGCGCTGCACCTTCGCAGACGGCTCAGCAAGCGGGCCTGTTTTCCCTTGAGCGCCCCTCGTGCCAAAAGCCGAATGGACCGCAATCTGGCGCAGCCAGGCAGCGCCAGACCTACACCACCAAATCTGCGTTGCTGCTGGTTTCAATCCTTGATCAGCGCTTACCAAAAGCACATTTTTGCGACGCGGGCGGCGCAACAGTCTCACTATCATCGCCGCCGCCATGGCCTGGCCAGGCGCTCCTGCAACAAGACTTCTTTTGGCCCATGAATGCTCCATATCTGCCAGCCTCCAGCGCACAGCGCTTCCCCTGCTCGCACCGCCTTGCTGCGGCCAGCACTGCCCTGCTTGCTCTGGCATTGAGCGCCTGCGATCTGCGCGGCGCAGCGCCTGATGCAGTCGCCTTCCCCGATGACGCAGCCATCACCAAGGCCTTGCGCATCGACTGGGACAGCGACCCGGCAGGCCAGCAGGCCAAAGCCTTGCTGCACACCCTGGGCGGCCCCGGGGCCAACGTGCGCTACCGCATCCACCGGGTGATTGCGCAGCCTGTGGGCTTTCTTGTGCAATACGATGCCCTCGTGCAGCTGCAGCAGGATGGGGCCCAGAGCCTGCAGCAGTTTCAGCAACAACTGGCTGAGCAATTGGCCCAGCAGGCACAGCAGCGCGCAGGGACGCAGGGCAAGAGCGGCAGCGCACCGGAGGCCCCAAGCAAAGAAGCCTCGCAGCCCTCAAGCGAATCGGGCAACGCCGAGCTGCACAAAGCCATCGAGCAGCTGCGCGCCACCCAGGCTGATCAGGCCCAGGCCCTGGAGCGCATGCTGCAGAACATGCAGCAGTGCTACCAAGAACGCCACAAGGGCGACGAAGTGGTGCTGATGGCGCGGCTGCGGGCCCACCTCTGGCCCGAGCGCAATCAGGGCTGGTATGCAGAAAAAGTCGCCGCGCCGGACATGCAGATCGCCTGCCTGCCGCTGTAAAACCTTTTCAGAGTCTTGGCACGAGCGGGCAGCGATCGTGAACGGGCATCTCAAATGCCCGTCACCGCCACGGCCTTGCTGATCAGGTGCTCCTCCAGCGCCTCATGGCCGCCTTCGGTGCCCAGGCCGGAGTCTTTCACGCCCCCGAAGGGCAGCTCTGCCGATGGCGTGGCCGGCTGATTGATCCACAGCATGCCGACCTGGACCTGCTCGGCCAGGGTTTGCACATTCTTGAACGAGCGCGTGAAGGCGTAGGCCGCCAGGCCATAGTCGAGCCGGTTGGCCTCGGCGATGGCTTCATCCAGGCTGGTGAAGGTGCGCAGCCCGGCAATCGGGCCAAAGGGCTCTTCGTTGAAGAGCAATGAATCCATCGCTGGCTGCAGCACCAGGGTGGGGGCAAAGAAGTTGCCCTGCTCGCCCACGCGGCGCCCGCCAGTGACGACCTCGCCCCCCTTGGCCTGCACGTCGGCCACGATGCGCTCCATGGCCTGCACGCGGCGGGCGTTGGCCAATGGGCCGAGCTTGGTGTCCTCGGCCAGGCCATTGCCCAGCTTGAGGCTTTCGCAGTGGGCCACGAAGGCGTCCTGGAAGTCGCGCGCCAGCGATTCATGCACCAAAAAGCGCGTGGGCGCAATGCACACCTGGCCGGCGTTGCGGAACTTGGCCATGGCCACGGACTTCACCGCCAGGGCCACGTCCGCATCCTCGGCCACGATCACCGGCGCATGCCCGCCCAGCTCCATCACCACTTTTTTCATCTGCGCCCCAGCCTTGGCGGCCAGTTGCTTGCCCACGGGGGTGGAGCCGGTGAAAGTCACGAAGCGGATGACCGGGCTGGCAATCAGGTAGTCGGAAATCTGCGCCGGATCGCCATACACCAGGCCAACCACGCCCTCAGGCAGGCCCGCGTCCACAAAGCACTGCAGCAGCGCCGCTGGCGAGGCCGGCGTTTCCTCTGGCGCCTTGCACAGGAACGAGCAGCCCGTGGCCAGGGCAGGGCCCAGCTTGCGCGTAACCTGGTTGAGGGGGAAGTTCCACGGCGTGAAGGCCGCCACCGGCCCAATGGGTTGCTTGAGCACCATTTGCTGGCTGGCCAGGTTGGCGCCAGGCACGATTCGGCCATAGACGCGCCGCCCTTCGTCGGCAAACCAATCAATCATGTTGGCGCAGGACAGCGCCTCGACGCGCGCCTCGGCCAAGGGCTTGCCCTGCTCCATGGTCATCAGCGCGGCGATGTGATCGGCCCGCTCGCGCAACAAGGCGGCGGCCTGGCGCATGATCTTCTGGCGTTCCACACTGGATGTAGCGCGCCAGCGCTCAAAGCCGCGCTGGGCCGCCGCCAGGGCCTTGTCCAGATCGGCCTGGGCAGCATGGGCCACGCGGCCGATGGCCTGACCCGTGGCCGGGTTCAGCACATCCAGGGTGCGGCCATCGGCCGCGTCCTGCCATTGGTTGTCGATCAGCAAACGGGTATCTGGGTACTGGGTGGCTTGGCTTGAGCTGGTGGCAGTCATTGCAATCTTCCGGTCGGGCAAAAGAAACTCTGCAAGGTCTGCAGCGCAGGCCTTGCAAAACACAGGCAGGCGCATTTTTCCACCAAAACCATGGCCGCAACAGCCTCGCACGCCCGCCGAGCAGCGCCGAACAGGCGGATAATGAAGCTGTAAGCCTGCGCCAGGCCACCGACCGCATGGATAGACGGCCAGTGCTGCGCTCGGCAATTTTGAGGGCCGGCTTTTGTGTCGCCCACCCGTTCACCAACAAGGAGATTGCAATGAACCAAACCTTCAAAGTCCAGGGCATGACCTGTGAGCACTGCGTTCAGGCGGTGCAAAAGGCCATTCTGAAGACCGACAATACGGCCAAGGTTCAGGTGGATTTGCCCACGGGGCTGGTCAGCATTGCCAGCTCGCAACCACGCAGCGCACTCGTTGCGGCCATTGAGGAAGCTGGCTATACAGTGGGTAGCCCTTGAGATCAGGGGCAGGCCCCGAGGCCTCGCCTGGCCCGTTACAACCGGCCCCCCAAAAAAAGCGCTGCTTGAAAGCAGCGCTTTTTTTTCATGCGTTGCCCGGCAAACTGGCCGGCTCGGCCAGCTGACCGTCTGCCTCAACCTGCTCCAGACGATAACCCACGCCATAAACGGCCGTGACCACATAGCCATTCTCTGGCTTCAAATTCAGTTTGTTGCGCAGACGGGAAATATGGGTGTCTAGCGAGCGCGAGGGCATCGGCGTGAGCTGCCCCCAGACCATTTCCCGCACGTGATCGCGCGAAAGCAAGCGCCCACAGTTCTGAAACATGAACAGCGCGAGATTGAATTCACGGTGTTTGATGTCCACCGGCTCGCCGCGCACTTCCAGCGTGCGCTTTTCCGTATCAAAGCGGTATACGCCAAAATCGACGATGTGCGCCATCTGGCTTTCAGGGTATGAGCGGCGCAGCAAGGCTTGAATGCGCGCCAGTAACTCACCCATGCGCACGGGCTTGGTCATAAAGTCATCGGCGCCGCTGCTCAGACCCTGCACCACGTCTTCCTCGCTGCCACGGCGCGTCACGAACAAAATGGGCATGTTTGAGCCAATGCTCTGGCGCACGCTTTGCACGACCTGCGGCCCTTCCATATCGGGCAAATACCAATCGACCACCAGTAAATCCAGCGTGCGCGTGCGCAGGTCTATGAGCAGACTGGTACCGTCGGAATACAAATAGCAACTGTGGCCCAGTTTCTCGATGGCCGCACGCATGAACTCCTGCACCAGGGGATCATCATCCAGAACGCCAATTCGCATGTTGATGCTCTCACGCCTTCAATGGGTTTTAAAAATGCTTTGCACAAATCACCGCACAAGAGCTTCTTGACCGGACGTCAACAGCGTTTTGGCAAACCATCTGAAGGCACAAGCCATTGCAAAACAAAAGTCCCGAACAGCCCATCCGATGCAGCAAAACCCTTGTTTGGGCATCAATCCGTGCAACACATCCTTAATCGCTACAAGTCTGCAGCTTCTTTTCGCCGCTGAACTTTACCCGAAATTGCCACAGCGAAAATTGATTATCAGCAGCAGGAATTTTCACAAATATTTACAAAAACCTCTGTTAAATCCAGGTAAATGACTCGGTTATTGCTGTGACTGCATCCAAACGAGCAGCGCCAACACCAATAGGCCCAACAACACCGCCAGAGCGATCTTGACCCAGCTATAGGGCTGCTCGCCAGCCAGTGTGCCGGTATAGCCATTGGCCACGATCTGGTAGGTCTTGGCCCCATAGGTGTAATGCACCAGCCAGACGGGCACCAGCACATGCTTGAAAGTGCGCCCCTGGTACTGCGCATCGACCACCAGATTGCGGTGGGTGTCACCCGGCACGCGGCTGGCACACAGCGCGCGCAGGCGTTGCTGCATTTGCTGCTCGCCCAGCGTGGCTGCGCGGCGCAGATCCACCTGATAGCGCTCCACCGTCCAGCCGCGCACGTACTCGGGCGAGTAGGGGCGCAAGTCGGTCAGGGTCGGGAAGGGCTCGATCTTGCGCAGCAGGCCGGCATGCACGCCCACGGTGCCCGGCACCAGCTCATCGTCGAAGAAATGCTGCAGCTGGCCCGAGGCAGGCACCCAGCGGATGTGCTGCACCTGCCGAGTTTGCAGATTGCCCTGGCTGTCGCGATAGGTCTGGGTGGTGTAGTAGTAGTGGCCCGCATCTGCGCGCCAGCGCGCACTGGCGTGCGCGTCAAAAGTCCAGTACGGCAGGTAAACGCCCTTGAGCGTATCGGTCAGCGCCGCCCGCTTGAGCTTGTTGGGTGCAAACCAGCGCGAGCCATACCACTTGCGCACGCGCTCGCGCATTTGCGCATCGCTGAGGCGGAAGGGCAAGATGCTTTGAGGCGTGATCGCATCCTGCAGCTGCTCGTGGGCCACAATGGCCGGCGAGCCGCAGAAATCGCAGCGCTGCGCCACCCGGCCATCAACAAACACCGAAATGGCATGGCAGTTGCGGCATTGCACTTCGCGCCGTTGGTTGCTCCAGCCGCGCTGGTTGGCCGGGTCGCGCAGGGCCTGCTCCAGATCCTGCTCGAGCACGCCGCCGGCCTCGCTGCCATCGCCTGCGTTCGGGTCGGGCGGGCGCCAGGCGGCGGTAGTGCCGCAATAGGGGCAGACCAGCGCCTGCCGGGCGGCATTCCATTCCAGATTGGCGCCGCATTCAGGGCAAGGGTGTTTGCCAATGGCGGTCGTGGGGGCCGCCGCCGCGCTGGCAGGCGCTGGGGGGATAGCGTTTGTCATGCCGGTTCTCTCGCTGCCTGCCCTTGCAAAAGCGCAGGCGAATGCTCAGCGCTTGTGCAATGGACGCCCGCGGGCTGCTGCGGGCGCGTGGTGGGAAGGCCATCAGCCGCGCAGGAACTCCTCCAGTGCGCCACGGGCGATGCGCCAGGCGCTGCCGATCTTGCGCGCTTTGAGATCACCGGCCTCGATCGAGGCCATCACGTCCTCCACCGAGACGCCCAGCGCTTGCGCAGCCTGCTCGGGCGTGAGCACATCCAACGCGCCGGCCCCCGCCGCCCCTTGGACGGCGCCAGCCGCTGCCATGCCAGCGGCCGGGGCGTGCTGAGGCTGCTGCATGCTTTTCATCATCTCCTGCGCCATGCCAAAGCCCATGGCCATTTGCGCTGGCATGGTGGCCGCGGCACCAGCCTCGCCACCCTGGCCCATGGCCTGGCCCATCTGGTATTTGACGTAGTCGTTGAGGTTGCCGATCACGCTCATGCTCGAACGCTTGTCGATGGCCTGTTCGACCTCCGGCGGCACCGAGACGTTTTCCAGAATGAAGCTGCTGACCTCCAGGCCGTACTTGTCGCGGATGGCCGGGTTGATGATGGGCAGCAACGCATCGCCCAGCTCGGCATAGCGTTGTGCGATATCCAGCACTGGCACATGGGCCTTGGCCAGCGCCTCGGTGAACACGCTGACGATGCGCGAGCGCATGGTGTCGTTGAACTCGTCAAGGCGGAAGTTCTGATCCGTGCCGGCCACTTCCTTGAGGAACCTGGGCGCATCGACAATGCGGAAGTCGTAAGTGCCAAAGGCACGCAGGCGCACCACGCCAAAGTCCTGGTCGCGCATCATCACCGGGTTGGAAGTGCCCCATTTGTTGCCGGTGAACAGGCGCGTATTCAGGTAGTACACATCGCACTTGAAAGGCGATTGGAAGCCGTACTTCCAACCCAGGATGGTCGAGAGGATGGGGATGTTCTCAGTGGTCAGCGTGTGCTTGCCCGGGCCGAACAGGTCGGCGAACTGGCCGGCGGCGACGAACTGCACCATCTGCGACTCGCGCACGATGAGCTGCGCGCCGTTCTTGATTTCCTTGTCTTCATCGGGCCAGCGGTACGACAGCGTGTCGCGCGAGTCATCGGTCCACTCGATGACTTCAATCAGCTGGTTGCGCACCAAGTTCCAAATCCGGTCCATAAAACGCCTCTGTTTGATCGATAGGGGTCAATGCTGGCTGCGCGCGGCCTGGCGCAGCGGCTGCCTTCTGCATGAAGTGCCCGCAGGCCATGGGCCCGTCAGCCGGTCTTGAGCAGGCGCGCGGCCTCCAGCGCGAAGTAGCTCAACACGCCATCTGCGCCGGCGCGCTTGAAGGCCAGCAGGCTTTCAAGCACCACCGCATCATGGGCCAGCCAGCCATTGGCCGCTGCCGCCTTGAGCATGGCGTACTCGCCGCTGACCTGGTAGGCGAAGGTCGGCACCTCGAAAGCCTGCTTGACGCGCCAGAGCACGTCCAAATAAGGCATGCCGGGCTTGACCATGACCATGTCCGCGCCCTCCTGGATGTCCAGCGCCACCTCACGCAGGGCCTCGTTGGTGTTGGCCGGATCCATCTGATAGGTCTTTTTGTCGCCCTTGCCCAGGTTGGCGGCCGAGCCCACCGCATCACGGAACGGGCCATAGAAGGCGCTGGCGTACTTGGCGCTGTAGGCCATGATGCGCGTATGCACATGGCCATGGGTCTCCAGCGCCTGGCGGATGGCGCCGATGCGCCCGTCCATCATGTCGCTGGGCGCGACGATGTCCACCCCAGCCTGGGCCTGCACCAGCGCCTGGCGCACCAACTGCTGCACGGTGGCATCGTTGTGGATGTAGCCGCGCTCGTCGGGCAGGCCATCCTGGCCGTGACTGGTGTAAGGGTCCAGCGCCACGTCGGTCATCACCCCCAGCTGCGGGAAGCGCTGCTTGAGCGCAGCCACCACGCGCGGCACCAAGCCATCGGGGTTGGTGGCTTCTTCCCCATCGGGGGTTTTCAGGCTGGCGTCAATGACCGGAAACAGCGCCAGGCAGGGGATGCCCAGGGCCACGCACTCCTCGGCCACGCGCAGCAATTGATCCAGACTGAGCCGCTGCACCCCCGGCATCGACGGCACGGGCGTGCGCAGGCCCTGGCCTTCCTGCACGAATACGGGATAGATCAAGTCCTTGACGGTGAGCTGACTCTCGCGCACCAGATCGCGCGTGAAGGCGTCGTAGCGCAAGCGGCGCGGCCGGGTCAGCGGAAAGGAGAAATGGGCATGTGACATGGGCAGTCCAGAAAAGGCAAAAGCGCGCACCCATCACAACATGCTCTGCACCAGACGCAGGTACTCGCCCACAGTGCGGCATTGGCTGGCGCTTTGGGTGCTGATGTTGATGTTCAGCGCCAGGCATGTCTCGTCGTTGATGATGGTCATCTTCAGCCAATCGCGAATGGGCGTATGGGCATCGATGTCCCCGCGCGGGCATTCCAGCACCTGCGACACGATATGAAAGACCTGCAATTCAATCGACATGCCGCCATTGTGCATGGTTTTGCCCATCGGGCCGCCCCATGATGGGGAGCGTCCAGGCGCGCCTCGTGCAAGCGCCGCGCCGGAATTTGAGGCGCATCGCCGAGATTGCTACACTGCGGCCCCTTTGCCTGCCAGCCCTGCATTCCGCCTGCTTTTCCGCCCATGCTCCAATTTTTCTTTCGGCGCCTTGCCTCGCTGCTGCTGTCCCTGGCGGGCGCATCGGTGCTGGTCATGTTCGTGCTGGAAGTGCTGCCGGGCAATGCCGCGCAGACCATGCTCGGGCCCGATGCCGCGCCCGAGGCCGTACAGGCGCTGTACGAGCAACTGGGGCTGGATCAGCCCTTGCTGCGGCGCTACGCTGGCTGGATTAGCGGCCTGCTGCGCGGCGACATGGGCGAGAGCTACGCCTACGGCATTCCGGCCAGCGAGCTGATTCTGGAGAGCCTGAAGCTGACCCTGCCGCTGGCCCTGCTGGCCATCGCGCTGGCCATCGCCATGGCGCTGTGCGCCGGCATCTACGCCGCAGCGCGGCACAACCGCGCCGGCGACGTGCTCACCATGGGGCTGACGCAAATTGGCATCGCGGTGCCCAACTTCTGGCTGGCCATCTTGCTCATCATGCTGTTTGCCGTGCGGCTTCGCTGGTTCTCCGCCGGGGGCTTTCCCGGCTGGAGCAGCGAGTACGGCGGCGGTCCCTGGCCGGCGCTGAAGGCCTTACTGCTGCCCGCCCTGGCCCTGGCCATGGTGCAGGCGGCCATGCTGGCGCGCATGACGCGCTCGGCCATGCTGGAGGTGCTGCGCGAGGACTACATCCGCACGGCCCAGGCCAAGGGCCTGGCGCGCTGGCAGGTGCTGCTGGGCCATGCGCTGCGCAATGCGCTGATCCCGGTGATCACGGTCGCCGGCCTGCAATTTGCCAACCTGCTGGCCGGCACCATCGTGGTGGAAAACGTCTTCCAGCTGCCTGGCCTGGGGCGGCTGATCTTTCAGGCCATCGAAAACCGCGACATGGTGGTGGTGCGCAACTGCGTGCTGCTGCTCTCGGCCATGGTGATCGTGGTGAACTTCCTGGTCGATCTGGCCTACGCCTGGCTGGATCCGCGCATCCGCCACACGCGCACGCGCACGCGCCGCGCAGCCATGTCCATCCCCGCCTGAATGAGCGCCCGCCATGCCCACGACGCTGCCCCCTGCTGCCGCCCACACGCTACGCACCGCCTGGCGCCAGCCATCGCTGCTGGTGGGCGGCCTGCTGACGCTACTGCTGCTGTGCACGGCGTTGCTGTCGATGGTCTGGACGCCGCACCCGCCCGGCGAGCAATACACCGACCGGCGCCAGGCCGCGCCCAGCGCCGAGCACTGGCTGGGCACCGACGTCTATGGCCAGGACATGCTCTCCCAGCTGATGGTGGGCGCGCAAAGCTCCGTGCTGGTGGGCGTTGTGGCCGTAGGCATAGGCTTGCTGCTGGGCGTGGCCCTGGGCCTGCTGGCCGCCACGCGCAAAGGCTGGGTTGAAGAGCTCATCATGCGCCTGGCCGACCTGACTTTCGCCTTCCCGGCCATTCTCACGGCCATCATGATGCGCGCCGTCTATGGCTCCGGCGTGGTGATCTCCATCATCGCCATCGGCATTGCCAGCGTGCCCATCTTCGCGCGCCTGACGCGCGCCTCGGCCAATGCCCTGCTCGAGCGCGATTTCGTGCTGGCCGCGCGCGCCTGCGGCCGCCGCCCCTGGGCCATCACCTGGGAGCACGTGCTGCCCAACCTGCTGCCCATCCTGATCGTGCAAGCCACCATCCAATTTGCCATTGCCATCCTGGCCGAGGCCGCGCTGTCCTACCTCGGCCTGGGCACGCAATACCCCACCCCATCCTGGGGGCGCATGCTCAGTGAGGCCCAAACCACGCTGTTCGACGCCCCCATGCTGGCCGTTTACCCTGGCGTGACCATCGCCCTGGCCGTGTTCGGGCTGAACCTGCTGGGCGATGGGCTGCGCGACCGACTTGACCCTCGGCTGACGGGCAGCCAGCGATGAGCCCAGCAATTACAGCCAGCGCCACAGCACCCAGCGCCGCGCTGCTGGCCATCGAAGGCCTGCACGTCAGCCTGGGCAACCCGCCGCACAGCACCGCCGTGCTGCACGACATTCACCTGCAAGTGCAGCCCGGCCAGACCCTGGGCCTGGTGGGCGAATCGGGCAGCGGCAAATCCATGACAGCGCTGGCCATCATGGGCCTGCTGCCCACGCCCGCGCAATGCAGCGGCAGCATCCGCCTGCAGGGCCAGGAGCTGCTGGGGCTGTCGCAGCGGCAGCTGCAGCGCCTGCGCGGCAACCGCATGGCCATGGTGTTCCAGGAGCCCATGAGCGCCCTCAACCCCGTGCACGCCATTGGCCAGCAAGTGGCCGAGCCATTGCGCCTGCACCAAGGCCTGGGCCGGCGCGCCGCGCTGCAACAGGCCGCCGCCTTGCTCGAGCGCGTGGGCATTGCCCGCGCCAGCCAGCGCCTGGCGGACTACCCACACCAGTTCTCCGGCGGCCAGCGCCAGCGCATCACCATCGCCATGGCGCTGGCCTGCAAGCCCGCCTTGCTGATTGCCGACGAGCCCACCACGGCGCTGGACGGTATCGTGCAGCAGCAAATCCTGGATCTGCTCGACGAGCTGGTGCTGGAGCGCCACATGGGCCTGCTGCTGATCTCACACGACCTGGCCGTGATCTCCGACTACTGCGACAGCGTGGCCGTGATGACCCAGGGCCAGATCGTCGAGCACGGCGCCACGGCCAACGTCTTCGCGCAGCCGCAGCACCCCTACACCCAGCAGTTGATGCAGTCGCGCCAGCGCCTGATGGCCTTTTGCCAGAGCGACACGCCCACTGCCCCTGCTGCTGCATCCAACTGCAGCAATGGCAGCAATGGCGCAGGGAGGACTGCATGAGCGCGCCCAGTACCTCGCGCTGCAACCTGCTGGAGGTGCGCGACCTCAGCCACCATTACCACCAGCCGCGCCGCTGGCCGGCGTTGCCCTGGCCGGGCCGGCACCTGGCCCAGCAGACTGAGCAAGGGCTAGTGCTGGAGCACATCAGCTTCTCGCTGCAGCCCGGGCAAAGCCTGGGCATCGTTGGCGAATCGGGCGCGGGCAAATCCACGCTGGCGCGCATCGTCATGGCGCTGGAGCGCCCCAGCCGCGGCAGCGTGCGCCTGCTCGGGCGCGACCTGCACCAAATGTCGCCCGAGCAGCTGCGCCTGGCGCGGGCCGACTTCCAGATGGTCTTTCAGGATCCGTACAGCTCGCTGAACCCGCGCCAGCGCATCGAGCGCATCGTCACCGAGCCGCTGCGCGCACTGGGCGAGCGCGAGCTGCTGCCCATGCGCCGCCGCGCCGAGCAAATGCTCGAACAGGTCGGCCTGCACAGCCGCGACCTGGACAAATACCCGCATGAATTCTCCGGCGGCCAGCGCCAGCGCATCGCCATCGCCCGCGCGCTGATGACGCGCCCGCGCCTGATCGTCGCCGACGAGCCCGTCTCCGCCCTAGACGTCAGCATCCAGGCCCAGGTGCTGGACCTGCTGCTGGAGCTGAAGAAAACCTACGGCATCTCCTTCCTGCTCATCAGCCACGACATGGCCGCCATCCACCACCTGTGCGAGGACATGCTGGTCATGCACCAGGGGCGCATCATCGAGCGCGGCAGCCCGGCGCAGTTGTTTCACGCCCCGCAGCAGCCCTACACCCAGGCCCTGATCGCCGCCATGCCGCAACTGGGCCAGGGCCGACGCCGCGACCGCCTGGCTCAGCAACAACAGCAGCAACAGCTACAACAACCGCCAGCAGCGGCCCAGCCCGCAGCGCCTGGCGAGAGCCACGGCCACGAAGGCCACTGAGCAGCCCTCAATGCGGGCGGCGCTCGCGCCTGCGCAGCAGCTGCCAGGCGCCCAGCAGCAGGGCCAGCACCGCCGCCAGCATGGCCGCGCGGAACACCGGCGGCAGGCGCGCGTCCAGGGCAAAGCGCCACCACGGCATATGGCTCAGATCCTCGTGGCTATAGGCGAAATAAATGATCCAGCCCAGCGCCGCGAACACCAGGCCCAGCGCCAGCAGCCAGCCCAACTCCAGGCGCACGGCAAACAGCGAGGAATGGCTGCTGAACTGCTCCTTGGACACCAGCAACAGCCCCAGCAGCACCGCCAGCATGGCCATCTCGTACCAGGCAAAGCCATTGGGCAACGACAACCACAGCGCCAGGCCCGTGGCCAGCAGCGCCAGCCACCAGGCCGCATCCAGACGCTCCAACAGAGCCCGCGCCAGCACCAGCAGCAGCAGGCCGCAGACGCTGCCCAGCAGCCGCGAGGCCTCGATCCAGAACTGCGGCACATGCCAGCGCTGCAGGGCCAGCGCTGCGGCCTGGTTGTCGGGCCTGGCGCCAGCGGCCAGCAGCACTGCCCCGGCGGCAAAGGCCAGCCCGCCCAGCACCAGCGGCGCCGCCCAGGCGATGTTGCGCGCAATCTGCATGCCCGTGACGTGCAGCCGCCGGCGCGCGCGGCCCGGCCGGCTGTTCAGCCGCATCCACAGCGCATAGCCAGTGAGCAACAACGCCGCCGCCACCAGCGGCAGCAGGTAGTACACGACCCGATACAGCACCAGCGCCGCCGCCAGCGCCGTCGCCGGCAGGCCCGAGGCCGACAGGCCGGTGAACATCACCGCCTCGAACACCCCCAGCCCGCCAGGCACGTGGCTGAGGATGCCGGCCGTCAGCGCCAGCATGTACACCATCAGAAAGGCCCACCAGGTCAGCGGGCTGGGCGGCAGCAAAAACCACAGCGCCAGGCCAGCCAGCACGGTATCGGTGGCCGTGATCAGCAGCTGCCGCAGCGCCAGGCCCAGCGAGGGCAGCTGCAGCTGCCAAGGCCCCAGGCGCAGCGTCTGCAGCCGCGCGCAGCACCACAGGAACGCCAGCGCCGCAGCCAGCACCAGCGCCGCCAGCACCACGATGGCCGCCACCGGCAACTGGGTGTGCAGCGCCGTGCGCTGCGCGCCCAACAGCAGCGCCAGGGCCCCCAGCACGGTGATGCCAGCGCCGAAGGCCAGTGCGTTGAAGGCAATCAGCCGCGTGACTTGCAGCGCCGTCAGCCCCCATTGTGTGAACATGCGCATGCGCACGGCGCCGCCGGCCAGCACCCCCAGGCCCACGGTATTGCCCAGCGTGTAGGCCATGAATGAGGTCACCAGTACGGCCGTGCGCGGCGGCGGGTGTGCTGGCGCCAGGTATTTCAGCGCCGAAAAGTCGTAACCAGTCATGACCAGGTAGCTGGCCGCGGCCGCCAACGCGGCGTAGCCCAACGCCTGCGCGGGCACCTGGCCCATCAGCTGCAGCACCTGCGCGGCATCGACCTCGGCCAACGCATGGTGCAGGGCCCACACCACCAGCAGCGCCACCGCAGCCGTCAGCGCCAGCGACAGGCCACGGCGCAGCCGCGGGTGGTAGAGCACCCGCACGAACCAATCCAACAGAGAAGACGCCGAAGCCATGGAAATTCCCAACAATGCCGCTGGCTGCAGCCCGCCGCGCTGCGCGCCGCCACGCCAGACGGCCATTATTCCCACGGCCATGGCAGCGCGCCGGATTGCGGCCCGCGGTTTTGCAAGGGGTTACAGAAAAATGCCCGGAAAGGCCGGCCGCTACACTGTGTGGCCCCCGCCACTGCCCCCGCGCCTGCCTACCCCATGCCTGCCATCTGGGTCATCCTCGTCTCGCTGCTGTATGCCGCCATGCTGTTTGCCGTGGCCTGGCTGGGCGATCGCCATGCCAGCCTGACGCAGCGCGATGGCGTGCGCCCAGTGATCTACAGCCTGGCGCTGGCGGTGTACTGCTCCTCATGGACGTTCTATGGCGCCGTAGGCACGGCCGCGCGCCATGGCCTGGGCTATCTGCCCATTTACCTGGGGCCGATGCTGCTGTTCCTACTGGGCTGGCGCATGCTCGAGCGCCTGGCGCTGGTGGCCGGTCAGCACAACACCGTCTCCATCGCCGATTTCATCGCCTCGCGCTTTGGCCGCGCGCCGCGCCTGGCGGCGCTGGTGGCGCTGATCGCGCTGATTGCCGCCGTGCCCTACCTGGCCTTGCAGTACCAGGCCGTGGTCACCAGCCTGGGCGTGCTCACCGGGCTGGATGCGCGCGGGCAGCGCTGGGGCGACCCGGCCCTGTACGTGGCGGCCATCATGGCCTTGTTTGCCATTTTGTTCGGCACCCGCCAAGTCGATGCCAGCGAGCACCGCCCGGGCCTGATGCTGGCCGTGGCTCTGGAGTCGGTCATCAAGCTGCTGGCCCTGCTGGCCGTGGGCGTGCTGGCGCTGCGCTGGCTGGGCGCGCAGCCGCACAGCGCAGGCCAGGCCATCGCCCAGCTGATCCAGCGCGGCCCGCCCACCGGATTTGTCGCCCAAACGCTGCTGGCCTTTGCCGCCATGATGTGCCTGCCGCGCCAGTTCCACGTGGCCGTGGTGGAGTGCGGCGACGTGGCCGACATCCGCCGCGCGCGCTGGCTGTTTGGCGGCTACCTGCTGCTCATCAGCCTGATGGTGCTGCCCATTGCCGCAGCCGGTCAGGCCCTGTTCCACGCGGCAGGTGCGGTCACGCCGGACAGCTTCGTGCTGGCCCTGCCGCTGTCGCTGGGCCATGAGGGGCTGGCGCTGGTGGCCTACATCGGCGGTTTTTCGGCCGCCACCGGCATGGTCATCGTGGTCAGCGTGGCGCTGTCGAACATGGTCAGCAACGATCTGGTCATGCCCTGGCTGCTGAGGCGCCAGCCGCAGCGCCTGGCCGCAGGCGCGGACACCGCCGCCCTGGTGCTGTGGGTGCGCCGCGCCGCCATCGTGCTGCTGGCGCTGCTGGCCTATGGCTACTCGCGCGGCATGGACGGGCGCATGCCGCTGGCCAGCCTGGGCCTGATGGCCTTTGCCGCCGTGGCCCAGTTTGCCCCGGCGCTGGTGGCCGGGCTGTACTGGCCGGGCGCCAGCCGCCGCGGTGTCGAGGCCGGGCTGCTGGTCGGCTTTGCGCTGTGGGGCTATACGCTGCTGCTGCCCAGCCTGGCTGAGAGCGGCTGGCTGGATACGGCATGGATCGAGCACGGCCCCTGGGGCCAGCAATGGCTGCGCCCCCACCAGCTGCTGGGCAGCAGCGTCGGCCTGGTGCTGGGCAGCGCCGACTGGGACGCCATCACCCACGGCACCTTCTGGTCGCTGCTGGCCAATGCCGCCACGCTGGTGCTGGTGTCGCTGCGCTGGCGCCCCAGCCTGACCGAGCAGATGCAGGCCCAGCCCTTTCTGGCGCCGCAGCACGCGCCGCGCCCTGGCGCAGGCCAGGCGCAGCCGGCCGCCGATCAGCCCGGCGCGCCGCTACAGGCCAGCCGGCTGCGCGTGCGCGATCTGCAGACCGTGGCCAGCCGCATCGTGGGCCAGCGCACCGCCGAGCGCGCCTTTGCCGAGCACGCGCGCCGCCATGCGCTGACGCTCAGCCCCGAGCTGCGCGCCGATGCCCGCTGGCTGCGCCTGACCGAGCTGCTGCTGGCCGGGGCCGTGGGCGCAGCCTCGGCGCGGCTGCTGCTCACGCGCGCGCTGCAGGGCTCGGGCATGGAGCTGGCGGCCATCGTCTCGGTGCTGGACGAGGCCGGCCAGGAGCTGCGTTTTAACCGCGACATCCTGCTGGCCACGCTGGAGCACATCGACCCGGGCGTGAGCGTAGTCGATGCCGAAATGCGCCTGGTGGCCTGGAACCGACGCTACCAGCAGCTGTTCAACTACCCGGCCGGGATGCTGTATGTCGGGCGCAGCGTGGCCGATCTGATCGCCCACAACCTGCGCCACGACCCCCTGGGCCTGGCGCGCGAGCCGGCTCAGCACCTGCCCATCGAGGAGCAGGTGCAAAAACGCATCGCGCTGATGCGCCAGGGGCGCGCCTACACCCTGGTGCGCGAGCTGCGCGACGGGCGCTTCATCGAAATGCGCGGCCACCCACTGCCCAACGGCGGCTACGTCACCAGCTACAGCGACATCAGCGCCTTCAAGCACGCCGAGCGCAAGCTGCGCGACGTCAACGAAACCCTGGAGCAGCGCGTGGCCCAGCGCAGCCGCGAGCTGGCCGCAGCGCACGAATCGCGCTCGCGCTACCTGACGGCCATCAGCCACGACGTGCTGCAGCCCATCCACGCCACAAGGCTGTTCGCCTCCGCGCTGCGCGAGGAGGCGCATCCGGCCCAGATGCGGCAACTGGCCGGGCAGATCGACGCCGCGCTGGGCGCTGCCGAAGACCTGCTCGATGGCGTGCTGGACATCTCGCGCCTGGATGCGGGCGCGCTGCAGCCGGACATCCAGGCCATCGACCTGCACGCTCTGCTGGGCGCACTGCAGCAGCAGTACGCCCCGCTGGCGGCCAAGCGGCAGCTTCAATGGCGGCTGCGCATCAGCGCCCGCCACGGCGCGCCGCTTTGGGTGCGCAGCGACGCGCGGCTGCTGCGCCGCGTGCTGCAGAACTTTGCCGCCAACGCGCTGCGCTACACCCAACATGGCGGCGTGCTGATGACGGCCCGCCCGCGCGGCAGCGCGCTGCTGCTGCAGGTGTGGGACACCGGCCCCGGCATCCCGCCAGCGCACCTGGCGCGCATCTACGACGAGTTTCACCGCTACCAGCAGGTCTTCGACTGGGACGGGCGCGGCCTGGGTCTGGGCCTGTCAATCTGCCAGCGCATCGCCCGGCTGCTGCAGCACCCGCTGCAAGCGCGCTCGACCCTGGGGCGCGGCAGCATGTTCGCCATCACCGTGCCGCTGGTCGGCGGCGCTGCGGCCCAACGCGGCCTGGGCAACACGAGCGCAGCCCCGCGCAGCGCCAGGCCTGCCCTTGCCACGCCCTTCAACCCCTTGCAGGGCATGCAGGTGCTGTGCCTGGACAACAGCCCGGACATCCTGCAAGGCATGCAGGCCCTGCTGGGCCGCTGGGGCATTGCCGTGCACACGGCGCTCAATCTGCAGCAGGCCTTGCAGATCGCCCGCGACACGGCGCTGGATTGTCTGCTGGTGGACTACCACTTGCATGAGCGCCTCGATGGTCTGGCTGCGCTGCAGGCGCTGCGCCAGACCAGGCCCGGCACGCCGGGGGCACTGGTCACGGCCGATGGCAGCGACCAGCTCAAGGCCCAGGCCGCAGCCCATGGCGTGGTGGTGTTGAACAAGCCCATCAAGCCTGCCGCGCTGCGCGCCTTTTTACTGGCGCAGCGCCGCACGGCTGGCTAAGAGCCTGTTCAAAATCTTTGCACGGCGGTCAAGAGAGCGGATTTTGGCGCTCTGCTGCGCCCGCAAAGCCTCGCCATAGCCCCAGCTATGGCTGCGTTTTGCGCCTTGCAGCCCACCCCAAACCGCTTCTTGCCCACTCGCGCCGAGATTTTGAACAGGCTCTGAAAGCCCTGGGGCTCAGCGCTCGCTCAGGCCCCAGCGCTGCGCCAAAGTCACGGCCTCGGTGCGGTTGCTGGCGCCGAGCTTGCGCAGAATGGCCGACATATGGGCTTTGACGGTGGCCTCCGACGTGCCCAACTCATGCGCAATCTGCTTGTTCAAGCGGCCAGCGGCGGCCATTTGCAAGACCTTGGTTTGCTGCGGCGTCAGCCCGGCCAGCGCGCTCGGGCCGGGCTGCGCTGCGCCGGGCGCGGCAGCTTGCAGCGCATCGGGCGGGAACCAGGGCTCACCGTCCAGAATGCCTTGCAACGCCTGCGCCAGCGTGGCCGCATCGGTGGATTTGGGCAGATAGCCCAGCGCGCCCTGCTCCATGGCGCAGCGCATGGTTTGCGCGTCTTCATCGGCCGAGACCACCACCACCGGCAGCTGCGGATGGCGCAGGCGCAGCTGGCGCAGCGCCTCAAAGCCCTGCTGGCCGGGCATGCGCAAGTCCAATAGCAGCAGATCCGCATCGCCGTGCGCCTGGGTTAAGGCATAGAGCTGCTCGGCCGATTCCGCCTCATGGATGCGCGCCTGCGGCCAGATGCGCAGCACCGTGGTGCGCAAAGCGTCGCGAAACAGCGGGTGGTCGTCGGCGATCAGCAGCGTGGGCATGGGCAGTCAGGGGGCGTACATGGTGCCGACCATGATAGAGCGCTTGGCACTGCAGCGGCCTGGGGGCTTTCCCTGCGCAGGGCCCGGCGCGCGATGCTCACGACACGGCGCCGAACAGGTCGTTGAGCGCTTCGGTCATCGACGGATGGGTGTAGATGGCGTCGCGCAGCGCAGTGTAGGGCAGGCCGGCATTGACGGCCATTTGCACGGTGTTGATGACTTCGTGCGCCTCGGGGCACAGCAAGGTGCAGCCCAGCACGCGGCCGCTGCCTTCTTCGACCAGGGCTTTGAGAAAGCCCTCGGTCTGCCCCAGGATGCGGGCCTTGGGCACGGCCGCAGCGGGCAGCTTGACGAGCTGGAACTTCAAGCCCTGCTGGCGGGCCTCGCGCTCGCGCAGGCCGATGTGCGCCAGCGGCGGCGAGGTGAAAACACACGTGGCCCATTGCTTGCGCTGCTCGCGCGAGTGGTAGCTGCCGCCGTCGAGCTGGCCGAGCACGATGCGCTGGTCATCCAGCGAGATGAAGGTGAACTGCGGGCCGCCGTTGATATCGCCCAGCGCCCAGA
Source organism: Vandammella animalimorsus (assembly GCF_002288875.1). NCBI lineage: Bacteria > Pseudomonadati > Pseudomonadota > Betaproteobacteria > Burkholderiales > Comamonadaceae > Vandammella > Vandammella animalimorsus. The sequence continues at coordinate 70,433 of NZ_NTBH01000010.1, forward strand.
TGTGCGGGTGGCTGGCCTGCAATTGCTCGTTGACCTGGATGAAGCCGCGCTCGTCGGTGGCGATGCCGGCGGCGGGCAAATCCAGATCCGCAGCGGTCGAGGCGCGGCCCGTGGCCAACAGCACGGCCTGGGCCTGCAGCGATTGCTCGGCCCCGCCCTGGCCCTGCTGGTAGTGCAGGCGCACGCCACCATCGCCGCCAGCTTGCTCATCCTGCACGCGCAGCACGCGCGCGCCGGTGAGGATGCGCACGCCGCGCTGTTCGAGCTGGGTGCGCAGGGCGGCGGCCACGTCCTCGTCCTCGCGCGGCAAAAAGGTTTCGGCCCCCTCCAGCAGCGTGACCTGGCTGCCGAACTGCGCCAGCATGCTGGCAAATTCGACGCCAATGAAGCCACCTCCGACGATGGCCAGGCTGGCCGGGCGCTCGGGCAGCTCCATCAGCGTGGTGCTGGTGTAGCAGCGCTGCGACTGCGCCAGCCCTTCGATCGGCGGCAGCGCCGGCACAGTGCCAGTGTTGATGTAGATGCGCTCGGCGCGCACCTGGGTTTGGCCGCCATCGGCCAGCTGCACCGCCACGGTGTGCGGGTCGATGAAACGGGCCTGGCCGGTCAGCAGCGTCAGGCTGGGGTGGCGCGTGAGCGCCTCCTGGTTCTTGGCGCGCAGCGCACCCACCAACTCCTGCTTGGCGGCCAGCGCTTGGGCGTAGGGGTGGCCCAGCTCGGCGCCGTGGATCAGCGTCTTGGTGGGGATGCAGGCCACGTTGATGCACGTGCCGCCGTACATGGCGGCGCTGCGCTCGACCAGCACGACCGACTCGCCACGCGCGGCGAGCTTGCCCGCCAGCGTCTTGCCACCCTTGCCAAAGCCAATAACCAAGTGTTGGGTGTGCTGCATGTACAAGTCTTTCATGAAGTGGGCCATCAGCCCGCTGTGATGCCCACGCCTTTGAACTCGCCGCTGGCGATGCGTTTTTGCCACTCGGCCGGGCCGGTGATGTGGGCGCTGGTGCCGCCGGCGTCCACGGCCACGGTCACGGGCATGTCCACCACGTCGAATTCGTAGATGGCTTCCATGCCCAGGTCCTCGAAGCCCACGACCTTGGCGGTCTTGATGGCCTTGCTCACCAGATAGGCCGCGCCGCCCACGGCCATGAGGTAGGCGCTTTGGTGCTTTTTGATGGCCTCGATGGCGGCCGGGCCGCGCTCGGCCTTGCCGATCATGGCGATCAGGCCGGTTTGCGCCAGCATCATCTCGGTGAACTTGTCCATGCGCGTGGCCGTGGTGGGGCCGGCGGGGCCGACGGCCTCATCGCCCACGGGATCGACCGGGCCGACGTAGTAGATGACGCGGTTGGTGAAGTCCACCGGCAGCGGCTCGCCCTTGGCCAGCATGTCCTGGATGCGCTTGTGCGCGGCGTCGCGGCCGGTGAGCATCTTGCCGCTGAGCAGCAGGGTCTGGCCGGGCTTCCAGCTGGCGACTTGTTCTTTGGTGAGGGTGTTGAGGTCCACGCGCTGGCTTTGCTCGGTGTTGGGCTGCCAGTCCAGCTTGGGCCACAGGTCGATGGAGGGCGGCTCCAGGTGCACGGGGCCAGAGCCGTCGAGCACGAAGTGCGCATGGCGCGTGGCGGCGCAGTTGGGGATCATGGCCACGGGCTTGCTGGCCGCGTGCGTGGGGTACATGGCGATCTTCACGTCCAGCACGGTGGTCAGGCCCCCCAGGCCCTGCGCACCAATGCCCAGGGCGTTGACTTTCTCGTACAGCTCCAGGCGCAGCTCTTCGACCTGGGTGAGCTTCTCGCCACGCGCGGCCTTGGCCTGCAGCTCGTACATGTTCAGGTCTTCCATCAGGCTTTGCTTGGCCAGCAGCACAGCTTTCTCGGCCGTGCCGCCGATGCCGAGGCCCAGCATGCCCGGCGGGCACCAGCCCGCGCCCATGGTGGGCACGGTTTTCAGCACCCAGTCCACCAGCGAGTCGCTGGGGTTGAGCATGACCATCTTGCTCTTGTTCTCGCTGCCGCCGCCCTTGGCGGCCACAGTCACATCCACCGTGTTGCCCGGCACGATCTCGGTGACGATGACGGCCGGCGTGTTGTCGCGCGTGTTCTTGCGCGCGAAGTGCGGGTCGGCCACGACGGAGGCGCGCAGCGTGTTGTCCGGGTGGTTGTAGCCGCGGCGCACGCCTTCGTTGATGGCGTCTTCCAGGCTGCCGGTAAAGCCCCCCCAGCGCACGTCCATGCCCACTTTCAGGAACACGTTGACGATGCCCGTGTCCTGGCAGATGGGGCGGTGGCCGAAGGCGGCCATCTTGCTGTTGGTGAGGATTTGCGCCATCGCATCCTTGGCGGCGGGCGATTGCTCGCGCTCGTAGGCGCGCGCCAGGTGCTGGATGTAGTCGGCCGGGTGGTAATAGCTGATGTATTGCAGCGCGGCGCTGATCGACTCGATCAGCTCGTCTTGGGTAATGGTGGTCATGGCGTGGGGAGGATGGTGAAGGTGCCGCAGACGGCCCTTCTGTTGTTGGAATAGGGGCCGGATTATCGCCGCTGCGCCCCGCACCCTGCCACCCTCGCCCTATCTTCAGCCGCCCTGCACTTCGGCCAGTCGCCCGGCCTCGATGCGCACGCGCATGTCGCAGCGTGCGGCCAGCTCCCGGTCGTGCGTGACCATGACCAGGGTCGTGCCGCGCTCCTGGTTCAGTTGCAGCATCAGCTCCATCACCGCCTGGCCGGTGGCGAAGTCCAGGCTGCCCGTGGGCTCGTCGGCAAACAGCACTTGCGGCTGCACGACGAAGGCGCGCGCCAGCGCCACGCGCTGCTGCTCCCCGCCGGAGAGCACCTTGGGGTAATGCCCCAGGCGCTGGCCCAGGCCAACGCGCTCGAGCATCTGCGCCGCCAGCTGGCGCGCGCCACGCTGCCCGGCCAGCTCCAGCGGCAGCATGACGTTCTCCAGCGCGGTAAGGCTGCCCAGCAGCTGGAAGTTCTGGAACACAAAGCCAGTCTTGCGCGCGCGCAGCGCGGCGCGGGCATCTTCATCGAGGGCAAAAATGTCCTGCCCATCGAGCCAGACGCGACCGCGGCTGGGCGTGTCCAGCCCGGCCAGGATTGACAGCAGCGTACTTTTGCCCGAGCCGGACGCGCCCACGATGGCCACGCTCTTGCGCGACGGAATGCGCAGCCCGATGTCCTGCAGGATGTGCAGCGTGCCGCTGGAGTCCTGCACGGTCTTGTCCAGATGTTCCACCATAATCATCGGCACGGTCGCCGCCGCCTCTGCCGCCACAGCAGGGGGCGCTGCGGCGCTGGTTTCTTCGGAGTTCATAAGGCAATGCATAGGGAAATGCTGAATCGGTTGGTACGCTGGGCCACGGCGGTAGAGGGTCACACGGCCCAAAGGCTTTGCGCGTGGCTGCCGCAGCTGCGCTGGCTTGGTGTGCAGCGGCATGACTGTAGCGCCAAGACGGGCGCGCCAGCCCCAGTGGGCGCACGCAGGCTGCTGGCGCTGCTGCCCGGTGTGCTGGCGCTGCTGGCGCTGCTGCCCGGCCCGCTGGCCGCCCAGCAAGGGCCTGCCGCCAGCGCCACGCCCCAGCCCGCGCGGCTGCTGGTCGTGGGCGACTCCATCAGCGCCGAATACGGCCTGGCGCGCGGCCAGGGCTGGGTGCAGCTGCTCAGCGCCCGGCTGGCAAAGCGGCAGCCACCCATCGAGGTCATCAACGCCAGCATCAGCGGCGAAACCACTGCCGGCGGCCGGACGCGGCTGGCGGCGCTGCTGCAGGCGCATGCGCCGCAGTACCTGCTCATCGCCCTGGGCGGCAACGATGCGCTGCGCGGCCTGCCGCTGCAGAGCACGCGCGAGAACCTGACGGCCATGCTCGATGCCGCACGCCAGGCCCAGGCGCGCGCGCTGCTGGTGGGCATTCAGGTGCCGCCCAACTACGGCGCGCGCTACAGTCAGGAGCTGGCGACGATGTTCCACGAGCTGGGCAAGGCCCATGACGTGCCGCTGGTGCCCTTCATGCTGCAGGCCATTGCCGAGCCAGCCGACCTGGAAAAATACTTTCAGGCCGACCGCATCCACCCCAACGCCGCCGCGCAGCCGCTGATCCTGCAGACCATCTGGCCTACCCTGCAAAGCCTACTGCCGCCACCATGAGCCACGCCGCCTTTGCGTTGCTGGACGATTGCGAGGCCCACCCCGGCCAACCCAGCAGCCGCCTCTACCAACACTGGCACAGCCGCCTGATCTGCACCGATGCCGCCACACTCGATGCCTGGGAACAGCAGCTGCAGCAGGCCCTGGCTGCCGGCCTGCACGCCATCGTACTGGCCGACTACGAATGGGGCCTGCAGTTGCAGGGCCTGCCACATACACCGCCCGAGGGCGCGCCAACGCCCTGTCTGCGCGCCGAGCTGTTTGGCCACATGCAGCAGCTGGACAGGCAGCAGGTCGATGCCTGGCTGGCGGCCCAATGCCGCAGCCACGCCGAGCGCACCGGCCAGGTCAGCGCCCAGGCCCCCAACACGCCCAACACGCCCGACGCCGGCCTGCTGGCCTGGCACGGCAGCCTGGACGCACAGGCCTTCGCGCAGCGCATTGCCCGCATCCACCAGGCCATTGCCTGTGGCGACACCTACCAGATCAATTTCACCTTTGCGCTGCATGGGCGCAGCTGGGGGCAGCCGCTGGCCTTGTACCAGCGGCTGCGCGCGCGCCAGCCCTCGCGCTATGGCGCCTTGCTGCACCTGCCCGCCACTGATGAGGCCCAGGCGCCAGAGCAATGGGTGCTGTCGCTCTCGCCCGAGCTGTTCCTGCGCTGCCAGGGCGGCCGCATCCAGGCGCAGCCCATGAAGGGCACAGCACCAGCCCCCGCAGGCGACGATCCCGCACAGCTGCAGGCCGCCGCCCAGCGGCTGAGCCAGGACGCCAAGAGCCGCGCCGAAAACATCATGATCGTGGACCTGCTGCGCAACGATCTGGGCCGCATCGCCCAGACCGGCAGCGTGCAGGTGCCAGCGCTGTTTGAGGTGCAGCGCAACGGCTGCGTGCTGGGCATGACCAGCACCATCAGCGCCCAGCTGCGCCCTGGCGTGGGCCTGGCGCAGGTGCTGCGCGCCAGCTTTCCCTGTGGCTCCATCACCGGCGCGCCCAAGCGCAAGGCCATGCAGTACATCGACGAGCTGGAGCGCACCAGCCCGCCCACGCCGCGCGGCTTGTACACCGGCGCGTTGGGCTGGGTCGAGCGCTCCGCCCAGGCTGACCCCGCTGCCGACGCCAACGCAGACGCCAGCGGCGCACCCACGCTGGACTTCTGCCTGTCCATCCCCATCCGCACCCTGCAACTGCAAGGCCCGGCCAGCACAGGCCCGGCCCTGCCCAGCCACCATGCCCGGCTGCACGTGGGCGCGGGCATCGTCTGGGACAGCCAAGCCACACAGGAGTGGCAGGAGTGCCAACTCAAGGCCGGCTTTGCCGTGCATGACATGGCCGGCCTGGCCCTGTTCGAGACCATGCTGCTGCCCACACATGCCAGCCTGCCACAGCACTGGGCGCTGCACTGCGAGCGTCTGCAGCGCAGCGCTCAGGCCCTGGGCTTTGCCAGCGATGTGCCTGGCTGGCAGGCGCGCTTGCAGGCCTACATCGCACAGCAGCGCTCCAGCGCTGCGCCCGGCCCCTGGCGGCTGCGCCTGACGCTGCGCCAGGGCGGACAGCTGGACATCGAGCACACCGTGCTGGCCGGGCCCGAGGCCCAGCTGGCCCAACCCGTGGGTTTGCTGCTCAGCCCCCAGCCCAGCCGCGTGCCGGCCTGGCTGCGCCAGCACAAGACCACGCTGCGCCAGGATTACGACGCTGCGCTGCGCCAGGCCATGGCCCAGGGCGCGTTCGACTGCCTGTTCTTCAACGAGCAAGGCCTGCTGACCGAGGGCGCGCGCAGCAACGTCTTCGTGCAACTGGACGACGCCCCCGATGCGCCCTGGCTGACGCCGCCCGTCAGCGACGGCCTGCTGCCCGGCATCCAACGCCAGCTGCTGCTCAACAGCCCCGAATGGCATTGCCAGGAGCGCAGCATCCACCGCCAGGAGCTGCTGGCGGCCAAGCGGGTGCTGGTGTGCAATGCGCTGCGCGGCATCCTGCAGGCCCAGGTGCCGCCGCCGCAGGGCGCAGCGCCCGCGCAACAGACCTTGGGCTGAAGAGCCGGGGCACTCACAAATCAATTGCATGTTGATACACTCATTGCGCCAGCGCGCATGGCGCTGCCCGTTCACACATTCCTGGGAGGAGATCCGCATGCACCAGCCCCGTCTTTCCCTGCTCGCCTGCCTGGCCGCTGCCAGTGTCTTGTTCAGCGCCTGCGGCGGCGGCAATGATGAGCCCAGCCCGCCCCAGCAACCCGGGCCGGGCCACTCCGGCCCGCCGCCAGTCCTCATCAAGCCGCCCATGACTGGCCCCTTGCTGCCTGCGCCCCGCCCCAATCCACCCAGCACCGGCCCACAGCAGCCCGGCGGCGGCCTGCAATTGCCCGAGGGGGTGACGCTGCGCGGCCAGCCCATCTCCAGCGAGCGCGACTACAACGATCTGAGCACACACACGCTGGTGCCGCTGTCCATCACCTTCGCCAACGACAGCCACGAAACCCGGCAGGTGACCATTCCCTCCTGCTTCGTCTTCCTCTCCGGCCAGCAAAGCTACCAAGACGGCCTGAACCTGCAGACCCGCGTCGTCACACTGGCGCCGCGCAGCACCCAAACCGTACTGCTGGGCACCTACTGCCTGAACCTGTACCGCTACGCCCCGCCACCAGGCATCCCCTACAGCCCGGACAGCGTCACTCAGGGCGCAGAACTGCTGCGCGTGTGCCAGGCAGTGAACAACCGCCGCACCCCGCTGGATGCGGCGCAAATGATCCGCGTGCAGCAAATCCTCTGGAACATCACCGACCGCAATGGCATGACCGAGGACGACAAGGCCTGGCTGAACGCGCTGTAAAGAGCGCTGGAGCGCTGTTCACAATCTCAGCCCTATGGGCACAAACTGTTTGGGGTGGACTGCAAGGCAGGCCACCCCTTTTTGTGCATATCGCGTGGCCAGAGCGCCAGTTGTGACCGGCGCGCTGAGCTGAATCGCACTCCCTGGAGAGATTTTGAACAGCCGCCCGGCAATCAGGCCGCGCCCGTCAGCGGCTCGGCAGCGGCATCGCCCTGCTGCCCGGGCTGCGCATGCAGGCGCGCGTACAGCCCCCCGGCAGCCAGCAGCTGGCCGTGGCTGCCTTGCTCGACGATGCGCCCCTGCTCCATGACGACGATGCGGTCGGCGTGCTCGATGGTGGCCAAGCGGTGCGCGATGACCAGCGTCGTGCGCCCCTGCATCAGCCGCTGCAGGGCCTGCTGCACCAGGCGCTCGGACTGGGTATCCAGCGCCGAGGTGGCCTCATCGAGAATCAGCACCGGCGCATCTTTGTAAAGCGCCCGGGCAATGGCCAAGCGCTGGCGCTGACCGCCCGAGAGCTGCGAAGCGTTGTGACCCACGATGGTGTCGATGCCCTGCGGCAGGCTGGCGACAAAATCGCCCAGATTGGCCGCTTCCAGGCAGGCCTGCACGCGCGCCGGATCAGGCTGGCTGCCCAGGGCCACGTTCTCGGCCAGACTGACGTGCAGCATGACCACATCCTGGCTGACGACGGCAAACTGGCGCCGCAGGTCTTCCAGATGCCAATCGGGCAGGGCGTGGCCGTCGAGCAGGATGCGACCGGCCGTGGGCTCGATAAATCGCGGCAGCAGATTGACCAGCGTCGTCTTGCCCGCCCCCGAAGGACCGACCAGGGCCACGACCTGCCCGGCCGGGATATGCAGGCTCACGCCATCGAGCGCCGGCTGCGCCTGGGCAGGGAACTGCACGCCCACGTCCTGCAGCACCAGCTCGCCACGGGCGCGCTCAGCGCGATGCTGGCCGCTGAGCTCCTGCTGGGCCTGATCGAGCAGGCTCAAGCCACGCTCGAGCGCCGCCACGCCGCGCGTGAGGGGATTGGCCACATCGGTCAGACGGCGCATGGGCGCCACCAGCAACAGCATGGCCGTGGCAAAGGCGGTGAAGTCACCCACCGTCCAGTTGACCTGGCCGCTGCGGTTTTGCCACAGGGCAATGCAAATGACGATGGACAGCGAAATGGCCGCCAGGATTTGCGTGGTCGGCGTCATGGCCGCAGAGGCGATGGTGCTTTTCACGGCCAGGCCTTCAAGCCTGCGGCTCAGGCCGGCAAAGCGCTGGTTCTGCTGCTGCTGCGCGCCGTGCAAGCGCACCATGCGGTACGCCAGGGCGTTTTCCTCGACCACATAGGCCAGCTCGTCGGTGGCTTGCTGGCTGAGCTTGGTGACTTTGTAGAGCCGGCGCGAGAGCTGCTTCATGACCCAGGCGATGGCCGGAACCATGACGAACACGATGCAGGTCAGCTGCCAGTTGCGGTAGAGCAAAAAGCCCACCAGCGCCAACAGCGTGAAGCCATCGCGCGACACCCCCAGCAGGGCCTGCACCAGTTGCTGCGCGCCCAGCTGAGTCTCATAGACGATGGTGTTGGCCAGCTTGCTGGCCGAGTGGTCGCGGTACAGCCCCATGTCGGCACGCATGATGCATTCGAACAACAGCGTGCGAATGCGGAACATGCCGTTGTTGGTAATGCGCGCCAGCGAATACTGACCGATGAACTGGGCCATGCCGCGCATCAGGAAGATGCCCACCATGACGAGTGGAATCCACCACAGCGCCAGGCTACTTTCTGTAAAACCCTTATCCAAAATCCGCCCCATTTCCTGCGCCATCAGTGGCTCGGTGATGGCGGCAACGGCCGATGCCAGCACCGCCAGGACCCAGGCCCAGCGGTGTTTGGCAAAGTACGGAGTCAGGCGCTTGAGCCGCTGCCACAGCGGCGGCAAGGCCGCATCGGCGGCGGCAGTGGGCAAGTCCGAAGCGGCAGGCGGCGGGGCCGCAGAGGGGGAGGAACGCATAGGACGGCGATTTTACGGGCCGCGCAGCAGCGCCCCACCTGCGGGCACGGCCGTGCCAAGGCATGCTGGCTCGGCAAAATCCGCGCAGCCCTATTCGGGAAAGGCCCGTGCGCAGTGGCTTTGCGGCACAATCGCCCTGCTTTTACCTTCAGTGGGAGCTGCCCGGGAATGCTCTGCACGAACCCAGCGGCAAGCAGGCGCTGCAATGCCCGCAGACTTTCCCTTGAAACCACAGCCAGAATTTGGCCAGTCCTCGCAGCGTCAGTGTCGAAACGGAAACAGCATGAAGAAGTTTGATTTGCCAGGGCCTACAGGCCAGCTGCTGCAGCCCATGGCAGGCGCAGGTGCATCGCGCCGCCAGGCCCTGGCTGCACTGCTGGCCACTGGTGTCGCCCCACAATTGCTGGCCCAGCAAGGGCCGCGGGTAGACATCAGCGGTCGCAACCGCCAATACCCCATTGCCATCGCCAGCTTCCGAGGCGAAGCGCAGGCGCCGCAGCGCGTGGCCGAAATCGTGCGCGCTGACCTGGAGCGCAGCGGTTTTTTCCGCAGCATTGACGCCTCCGGCCAAGCACTCGACGAGCTCTCTCGCCCTGACATGAACGCCTGGCGCGAGCGCGCCGCTGGCTGGCTCAGCGCCGGCAGCGTCAACCGTCAGGCCGATGGCCGCTTCGATGTGCGCTTTCGCCTCTGGGACGTGGTGCGCGGCGAAGACCTGGGCGGGCAAAGCTACGTTGTGCCCCCTGCCGACCTGCGCCTGGCAGCGCACCGCATCGCCGACTTCATCTACGAGAAGATCACCGGCAAGCCCGGCATTTTCTCGACCCGCATTGCCTACGTCACCAAAGCCGGGCGCTACTCGCTGTGGGTGGCCGACTCCGACGGCGAAAACGCCCAGGCGGCCCTGACCAGCCCCGAGCCCATCATCTCGCCGGCCTGGTCGCCCGACGGCCGGCAGCTGGCCTATGTGTCGTTCGAGTCGCGCAAGCCGGTCGTTTACACGCACGACGTGGCCAGCGGCCGCCGGCGCCTGCTGGCCAACTTCCGCGGCTCCAACAGCGCACCCACCTGGTCGCCCGATGGCAGCCGGCTGGCCGTGACGCTCACGCGCGATGGCGGCTCGCAGCTCTACACCATCAGCGCCAGCGGCGGCGAGCCCAGCCGCATCATGCAAAGCGCCGGCATCGACACCGAACCGGATTTCTCCTCTGACGGGCAGTTCATTTACTTCGTCAGCGACCGCGGCGGCTCGCCCCAGATCTACCGCGTGGGCAGCCGCGGCGGAGCGGCCCAACGCGTGACCTTCAGCGGCAGCTACAACATCTCGCCCTCGATCAGCCCCGATGGCAAATACCTGGCCTTCGTCTCGCGCACCGGCGGCGGCTACCGCCTGCACGTCATGGACCTGGCCGGCGGCGGCGTACAAGCCGTCACCGACACCAATGCCGACGAAAGCCCCAGCTTCTCCCCCAACAGCGAGCTGCTGCTGTACGCCACCCGCCAAGGCGGCGCCAGCGCACTGATGACCTGCACAGTTGACGGCAGCGTCAAGGTGCGCCTGGCTGCCAAGGGCGGCGAGATCCGCGAACCGGCCTGGGGGCCACTGCTGCGCTGACATTGCGCCCAACGCTGAAAACAACCACACGCTTGGCAGCGAGCTGCCAGCGCCCCTGAACGATGCAAACTTTCGGCGCACACGCGCTTTCTTGAGGAGTGAAACCATGCTGACAATCAAAAAAACCCTTTCCTACGGCGCACTGGCAGCAGCCATCGCCCTGGCAGGCTGCAGTTCCAAAACCAAGCTGGATGACCAAGCCAACGCCGGCACGGGCGTGCCCACCACCAGCGGCCAGTACGACCCCAACCAAGGCAGCCAAAGCCGCATCGAAGGGCTCGACATCCCCGTCTCCTCGGTGCCCGGCGAAGGCCCGGTCAACGTCTCGCACGTCATTTACTTCGATTTCGACAGCTACACCGTCAAGCCCGAATACCAATCGACCCTGCAGGCCCATGCCGACTTCCTGCGCGCCCAGGGCGGCATGAGCGTGGCCCTGGAAGGCCACACCGATGAACGCGGCGGCCGCGAATACAACCTGGCGCTGGGCCAGCGCCGTGCTGAGGCCGTGCTGCAGACCCTGGGCGTGCTGGGCGTACCCACGGCCCGCGTCGAGGCCGTCAGCTACGGCAAGGAAAAGCCCAAGGCCATGGGCCACAGCGAGGAAGCCCACGCTGAAAACCGCCGCGTAGAGATTCGCTACAACAAGTGAGCCTGCCATGACCCAAGGACGACCCGTGCTTCCATTCCCGAGCGCTGACCACAGCGCCAGCGCCCCAGCGCGCGCGCGGCGCTGGAGCGCCGCCGCAGCGCGCTGCGCCAGTCTGGCTGGCGCAGCAGCTCTGCTGCTGCCCAGCGCCGCCCATGCCCTGTTCGAGGACGGCGACGCCCGGCGGGCCATTCTGGATTTGCGCAGCCGGGTCGAACAGCTGCAGTTGGTGGATCAGAACACCAGCTCGGAGATCCAGCAACTGCGCTCCAGCCTGCTGGAGCTGCAGGGCCAGATCAGCACGCTGCGCAATGAAATCGCCCATCTGCGCGGCCAGAATGAAGAATTGGGCCAAAGCCTGCAACAAGCCCAATCGCGGCTCAAGCAGTTCGAGCCGCGCCCTGTGCAAATCGACGGCGGCAGCTTCCAGGCCCAGCCGGCTGAACAACAGGCTTTCGAAGCCGCTTTGGACTTGCTGCGCAAAGGCCAGTACGCCAACGCACGCGATGCTTTCAGCCAATTCATTGGCCAGTACCCCAGCAGCGGCTACCTGCCATCGGCGCAGTTCTGGCTGGGCAATTCGCTGTATGCCACACGCGAATACCAGCGCGCCATCGACACCTTCAACGCCATGCTCAGGCAAGCGCCGCAGCATGAGCGAGCGCCCGATGCCGCGCTGGCCATCGCCAATTCGCAGATCGAGCTCAAGAACGTCGCCGCCGCACGCAAAACACTGCAGAACCTGGTGGCCACCTACCCGGACTCCAACGCTGCCAGCGATGCCAAGGAGCGCCTGGCGCGCCTGCGTTAAGCAGCTGTTTTCCTTTTTCGCGCGCGGCACTGCCGCGCGTTGTTTTTTCCGCCCCGTCGCCCGTGCCCACAGCCTCTCCCACAACCGTCAACCTGACCAGCCCCCAGCCTGACCTGGCACGCCGCTTTGGCGGCATGCAGCGCCTGTATGGGCTGGACGGCGCTGCGCGCCTGGCCGGCGCCCACGTCGCCATCGTGGGCATTGGCGGTGTGGGCTCCTGGGCCGCCGAAACCCTGGCGCGCAGCGGTGTGGGCCAGCTCACGCTGATCGACCTGGACAACGTGGCCGAATCCAACATCAACCGCCAGGTGCACGCCCTGACCGAGACCATCGGCCAGCCCAAGGTGCTGGCCATGCAGGCGCGCATCGCGCAGATCAATCCAGCCTGCCAGGTGCATGGCGTCGAGGACTTTCTCAGCGCCGACAACGTCCACCAGCTACTGGGCGCAGGCGACCTGGATGCGGCCATCGACGCCTGCGACCAGATCGGCGCCAAGGCCGCCGTGGCCTGTCACATGCGCCAGCGCCAGCTGCCCTTCATCATCGTGGGCGCAGCGGGCGGGCGCGTGCAGGCCCAGCAGGTGGAAATCGACGATCTGGGCCGGCTGACTCACGACCCACTGCTGGCTCGCCTGCGCCAACAGCTGCGCAAGCGCCACGGCTTTGCCGGCGCCGGCCAGCGTATGCAGGTGCCCTGCGTCTTCAGCCGCGAACCCGTGCGCCGCGCCGACGCCAGCTGCGGCCTGCAGCAGGAAGGCTCGCTCAACTGCGCCGGCTACGGCTCCTCCATGGCCGTCACCGCCACCTTCGGCGCTGTGGCCTCCGGCTGGATCATGAATGCACTGGTTCAGACAGAAAAAAATAAAAACTGCACACAACAAGCCAAACCGTCAAAAAACTCATGCTAGAATCACGGCTTTCGCATCGCATGCTTCTTCAGATGCTGAAGACGATACCAAAGGCAGCAAGCGCCGCTGTGTATCTGGCATGCAATGAGGCGGGTCGTTAGCTCAGCTGGTAGAGCAGCGGACTTTTAATCCGTTGGTCGCAGGTTCGAATCCTGCACGACCCACCAAAATTTCCAGAGGGTTACAGCACAATCGGGCTGTAACCCTTTTTTGTTTGGCCGCTTGTCCTGCAACTGCGCCAAAGGCTAGGGGTTGTTGAGATTGGGTTTGCGAAGCGGTTTTTCGAGGCAAAAGTCGCAAATGCAAGGCGAAAACGCACGCAAGGCCTGGATGCCTTGCAAGCGTTTTCAACGCGGCAGTTGCGGGTTTTTGACCGAAAACACCGCCGCAATATTCAATCTCAACAGCCCCTTGCGCAGGCTGTGCGGCCATCGACTGCCAGCACCCCAAAAGAGGCCTGCATGTTTCACTGGATCGAAAAGTCCCCAAAAGCATTGGACAACGGCGGCATCATTGCCCCAGATGAGCGCCTGCCCTGGCCGCAAACCGGCATCATGGGCCTGCAGCACGTCATCGCCATGTTCGGCTCGACCATTCTGGCGCCGATTCTCATGGGCTTCGACCCCAACATCGCCGTGCTCATGAGCGGTATCGGTACGCTGATCTTCTTTCTGATCACCGGCGGCAAAGTGCCCAGCTACCTGGGTTCGAGCTTTGCCTTCATCGCCGTGGTTGTGGCCGCTACGGGCTATCCCGGCAGTGGGGCCAACGCCAACATTGGCCTGGCGCTGGGCGGCATTGTCATGTGCGGTCTGATCTACACCCTCATCGGTGCGGTCGTGCACGCCATCGGCACAGGCTGGATCGAGCGCCTGATGCCGCCGGTGGTCACTGGCGCCATCGTGGCCGTCATCGGCCTGAACCTGGCGGCCATTCCGATCAAGAACATGGCCAGCAACAACTTCGAGAGCTGGATGCAGGCCCTGACCTTCGTTTGCGTGGCCCTGGTGGCCGTGTTCACTCGCGGCATGCTGCAACGCCTGCTGATTCTGGTCGGGCTGATCATCGCCAGCCTGTGCTACATCGCCCTGACCAACGGCCTGGGCCTGGGCAAGCCAGTGGATTTCAGCGGCATCGCCAATGCCGCCTGGTTCGGCCTGCCCAGCCTGACTGCCCCGATTTTCGACAGCAAGGCCATGCTGCTGATCGCCCCGGTGGCCATCATCCTGGTGGCCGAAAACCTGGGCCACATCAAGGCCGTCACCGCCATGACCGGGCGCAACATCGACCAGTACATGGGCCGGGCCTTCATCGGCGATGGCGTGGCCACCATGGTCAGCGGCAGCGTGGGCGGCACCGGCGTGACCACCTATGCCGAGAACATCGGCGTCATGGCCGCCACGCGCATCTACTCCACGGCCATCTTCCTCGTGGCCGCCGCTGCAGCCATTCTGCTGGGCTTTTCGCCCAAGTTCGGCGAGGTGATCCGCGCCATTCCGGTTCCGGTCATGGGCGGCGTCTCCATCGTGGTGTTCGGCCTGATCGCCATCGCCGGAGCCAAGATCTGGGTCGACAACCGCGTGGACTTCTCCCAGAACAAAAACCTGCTGGTGGCAGCCATCACGCTGATCCTGGGCACGGGCGATTTCACGCTGCACTTTGGCAGCTTCGCCATGGCCGGCATCGGCACCGCCACCTTCGGTGCCATTGCGCTGTACGCCCTGCTCAACCGCGCCGAGCCCGGCCCACGCCAGGACAGGCCCTGAACCACCTCCCACCATGGCCCCTGCCCTGGCCGCCGCCGTGACAGCCTGGGCATCGACTGCGGCCATGGCGGACGCGGCCTGCGGCACAATCGACGCCGCAGCACGCCGTGTTGCCTCACGCCGTCCCCCTCTTGCAAAGGCCCTTGCCCATGACCCGGGTTTTGATGATCGACAACTACGACAGCTTCACCTACAACATCGTGCAGTACTTTGGTGAGCTCGGTGCCGAGGTGGGCGTCTTTCGCAACGATGAGATCGACCTGGCCGGCATCGAGGCCTGGGCTCCGCAGCGGTTGGTGATCTCACCTGGCCCTTCATCACCCGCACAGGCGGGCATTTCCGTAGCGGCCATCCAGCATTTCGCAGGCCAGCTGCCGATTCTGGGCGTGTGCCTGGGCCACCAGAGCATTGGCGCAGCCTTTGGCGGCCAGATCGTGCGCGCTCAGCAGCTCATGCACGGCAAGACCAGCGTCATCATCACCGACGAGCGCGGCGTATTCGCAGGCCTGCCGCGGCAATTCACCGTCAACCGCTACCACTCGCTGGCCATCGAGCGCAGCAGCCTGCCCGATGTGCTGGAAATCTCCGCCCGGACCGAGGACGGTGAAATCATGGGTGTGCGCCACCGCACGCTGTCCATCGAAGGGGTGCAGTTCCATCCCGAGTCCATCCTCACAGAGCACGGCCACGCCATGCTGCGCAACTTCCTCAACAGGCCCTGGCAGCCAGCATGAATCCGGGCGTGCGTCATCTGTTTGTCAAAAAACCCTTTTACATTTCGCTCCGTGGCTTCCATCGCGCTCAACAACATCAATAAGCACTGGGGCGCAACGCACGCGCTCTCGGACATCAACCTGCAGATCGACTCGGGCAGCTTCTGCGTCTTCCTCGGCCCCTCGGGCTGCGGCAAATCGACCACGCTGCGCATCATCGCCGGGCTGGAGACGGCCAGCAGCGGCAGCGTGTATATCGACGGGCGCGACGTGACCCATTTGCCGCCCTCGCAGCGCGGCATTGCCATGGTGTTCCAGAACTACGCGCTGTTTCCGCACCTGACGGTGGCCGACAACATCACCTTCGGCCTGCAAGTGCGCAAGCTGCCCGCCGCCGAGCGCCAGCGCCGCCTGCAGGAGACCGCAGCCTTGCTGGGTCTGAGCCACTTGCTCGAGCGCCGGCCCGGCCAGCTCTCTGGCGGGCAGCAGCAGCGCGTGGCCCTGGGCCGGGCTCTGGTGGCGCAAGCCAAGGTGTGCCTGATGGACGAGCCGCTCTCGAATCTGGATGCGCAGCTGCGCCAAGACATGCGCCGCGAACTGCGCGAACTGCAGCGCCAGTTGGGGCTGACGGTGATCTACGTCACGCACGATCAAGCCGAGGCCATGAGCATGGCCGACCAGGTGGTGCTGCTCAACGGCGGCCGCATCGAACAAGCGGCCAGCGCGCGCGAGCTGTATGCCCGCCCGGCCAGTACCTTTGCGGCACGTTTCATTGGCACCCCGCCGATGAACTTGCTGGCGCTGGAGCAGGGCCGCATTGCCGGCAGCGATGTACTCACCACACTGCCTGCCACTGCCACCCATTTGGGCGTGCGCCCCGAAGCCGTCACAGCCCACCCGGCCGGTACGCTTGGCACCGTGGCCGCAAGCATTACCAACACCGAATACCTCGGGGCTGATCTGGTGCTGGCCTGCGCCGTTGGCAGCCAAAACCTGTTAGTGCGCGCCGATGGCCGTTTGCCTGCCGAACCGGGCGCCACCGTGGGCCTGGCCTGGGCGCCCGAGGATGCACACGCTTTTGACGAGCGCGGCCTGCGCCTGTAGCCCTGCAGCGGCGCGCGCCCTGTCTGCGCTTTCCCCTTTTCATCCGACCAAGGAGATCGATTCATGCTGAGAAAGACCTTTTTGCGCCGCAGCGCGGCCTTTGTGGCGGCGGCCCTGGCCGGCGCGCTGCTCGGCGGCGGCGCTGCGCAAGCACAGGCTCAGGTTGAAGTGCCGTTCTACTTCCCCGTGGCCGTGGGCGGGCCCATCACCAAGATCATCGACGGCTATGCCGCCGACTTCATGAAAGAGCACCCCGGCATCCTGGTCAAGCCGATTTATGCTGGTACTTACCAAGAAACCATCGTCAAGGCGCTGACCGCGCACAAGTCGGGCACGCCTCCGGTGACTTCGGTGCTGCTGTCCACCGACATGTTCACGCTGATCGACGAGGACGCCATCGTGCCCTTTGACGACTTCGCCAAGAGCGAGGCCGAACAGCAATGGCTCAAGGGCTTTTATCCGGCCTTCATGCTCAACAGCCAAACCGGCGGCAAGACCTGGGGCGTGCCCTTCCAGCGCTCTACCGTGGTGATGTACTGGAACAAGCAGGCCTTCAAGGAAGCCGGGCTGGACCCTGAGCAGCCGCCCACCACCTGGGCCGAGCTCAAGGACATGGCCGCCAAGCTGACGAAGAAGGACGCCTCCGGCAAAGTCACCCAATACGGCGTGCAAATCCCATCCAGCGGCTTTCCGTACTGGCTGTTCCAAACACTCTCGACCACCAATGGCGTGATCCTGGCCAACGACACAGGCAACCAGGTGCGCTTTGACGACCCCAAGGTGATCGAGGCGCTGCAATACTGGGTGGATCTGGGCAAAAGCGGCGTGCATCCGCAGGGCGTGGTCGAGTGGGGCACCACGCCCAAGGACTTCTTTGAGCAGAAGGCCGCCATCATCTACACCACCACCGGCAACCTGACCAACATCCGCAACAATGCCCCGTTCGAATTTGGCGTGGCCATGATCCCAGGCAATGCGCGCAAGGGCTCGCCCACAGGCGGTGGCAATTTCTATCTGTTCAAGAAGTCCACGCCTGAGCAGCAAAAGGCCGCCTTCCAATTCATCCACTGGATGACCCAGCCCGAGCGCGCCGCGCAGTGGAGCATTGACACGGGCTATGTGGCCACCAGCGCCGCCGCCTACGACACGCCACAGCTCAAGCAATACACGGCCGACTTCCCGCCCGCCCTGGTCGCGCGCGACCAACTGCCGCACGCCGTGGCCGAGTTCTCCACACACGACAACCAGCGCGTGACCAAGGCCCTCAACGACGGCCTGCAGGCAGCCCTGACAGGCACCAAGACGCCCGAGCAGGCCATGAAGGACGCCCAGCGCGAAGCCACCCGCCTGCTGCGCGGCTACCAGTAACCACCAGCACAGGCGCGCGCCCTTTCCGCGCACGCCACACCCCAAGCGCCTTCGCCCGCCAGCGCCTGCCGCTGCGCAACGCGGGGGCGCTCTTTGCAAGGCCTTGCCCCATGACCTCTCCTGCCGCGCACCACCGCGCGCCTTTTCCCAGCCGTCAGGCCATCCATGCCTGGCTGTTGCTGCTGCCTGCGCTGGCGCTGCTGGTGGCATTCACCCACTACCCGGCCGTACAAACGCTGATTGACAGCCTGTACTCCACCCCCAAGGGCGCGCGTGCCGCTGTCTGGGTCGGGGCGGAGAACTACCAGGTCATGCTCGACGACCCGGTGTTCTGGACGGCCGTGCGCAACAACCTGTGGTTTGCCGCTGCCACCATTCCTTGCTCCATCGCGCTGGCGCTGTTGATGGCGCTGTGGGTCAACGAGCGCATCGCTGGCCGCGCCTTTTTGCGCATGGCCTACTTCACACCCACGGTGCTGCCCATGATTGCCGTGGCCAACATCTGGCTGTTCTTCTACACACCGCAGTACGGGCTGCTCGAACAAATCACCGGCGCACTGGGTCTGCCATCGCACAACTGGTTGGGCAGCCCCAGCACGGCGCTGGGCGCCGTCACCGCGGTGGCGATCTGGAAGGAGGCTGGCTTCTTCATGATCTTTTACCTGGCCGCGCTGCAAACGCTCAACCCCAGCCTGCGCGAGGCCGCCGCCATCGAAGGCGCATCACGCTGGACTTTTTTCCGCCGCGTGCAATGGCCGCTGCTCATGCCCACCACGCTGTTCGTGCTGATCAACGCCTTCATCAACGCCTTCCGCATGGTCGATCACCTGTTCGTGCTCACACGCGGCGGGCCCAACAACGCCTCCACGCTGCTGCTGTACTACCTCTACGAAGTCGGCTTCAGCTTCTGGGACACGGCCTACGCCGCAGCCATCACCGTGGTGCTGGTGGCCGTGCTGGCCGGTATCGCACTGCTGCAATTCTTCGTGCTCGACAAAAAGGTGCACTACCAATGAGTACGCCTGCCACACACCACTTGGCCTTCAACGAACCCAGCTGGCTGGACACTGTGGCCGCTTGGCTGCTGGCGCTGCTGTGGATCCTGCCACTGGCCTATGCCGTCTGGACGGCCTTTCACCCCATCGAATACGCCACCCGTTTCGAGCTGCTGGCGCCGCTGACGCTGGAGAACTTCCGCCGCGCCTGGGCGGCAGCGCCCTTTGCGCGCTATTTGCTCAACACCACGCTGCTGGTGGCCATGATCCTGGCCGCGCAACTGGTGCTGGCCACGCTGGCGGCCTATGCCTTTGCACGCTACCGCTTCCCGGGTCGCAACCTGGCCTTCGCGTTGGTGCTGGTACAGCTGATGATCATGCCCGACATCCTGCTGGTCGAAAACTACGAAACCATGGTGCGCCTGGGCCTGATGGACACGCTTTTGGCCATCGGCCTGCCCTATTTCGCCTCGGCCTTTGCCATCTTCTTGCTGCGCCAGACCTTCATGGGCATCCCCAAGGAGCTGGACGAGGCCGCGCGCGTCGAAGGCGCCAATGCCATGCAAACCCTGTGGCGCGTCTACGTGCCGCTGGCCAAGCCAGTCTATACCGCCTTTGCGCTGGTGTCGGTGAGCTTTCACTGGAACAACTTCCTCTGGCCGCTGATCATCACCAACAGCCCCAATGCCCGCCCGCTGACCGTGGGCTTGCAGGTCTTCTCCTCGGTCGATCAGGGAGTGGACTGGTCGATCATCACCGCCGCCACCTTGCTCAGCTGCGCGCCGCTGCTGGTCGCCTTTCTGCTGTTTCAGCGCCAGTTCGTGCAAAGCTTCATGCGCGCCGGCATCAAATGACACAGAAGAAATAGGATTTGCCCGCATGCGACTGGTCACTTGGAACACCCAATGGTGCTGCGGGCTGGATGGGCAGGTCAGCGCGCAGCGCATCGTGGCCGGAGCGCAGGCCTTGGCCGGCGCGCAGGGCTTTGACGTGCTGTGCCTGCAGGAAATCGCCCAGGGCTACCCGCGCCTGCAAGGCGCCCCAGGCGACCAGCCCGCCGAGCTGGCCGCGCTGCTGCCGGGCTACCAGCTGTTCTTCGGCCCTGCCGTGGACGAATTCGGCCCCGAAGGCCAGCGCCAGCGCTTTGGCAACCTGATTGCCACGCGCTTGCCGGTGGCGCAGGTAGCGCACCACCGCCTGCCCTGGCCAGCCGATGCCGGCCTGCGCAGCATGCCGCGCCTGTGCACCGAGCTGACGCTGCTCAGCCCGGCACTGGGCGCCGTGCGCGTCATGACCACGCATCTGGAGTACTACTCGGCGCGCCAGCGCATGGCCCAGGCGCAGGCGCTGCACGCACTGCACCAACAGGCCTGCGCGCTGGCCGCCGCAGCGCCGCTGGCCGACGACAGCGGCGGCCCCTTCCAGGCCAAGACGCACACGCCGCATGCCATCCTGTGCGGCGACTTCAACCTAGAACCCGGCTCGCCCGAATACGCCGCCATCACTGCCACTGAAGCGCCTTCAGGCGCAGCGCCCTTGGACAACCCGCTGTGCGACGCCTGGCCGCTGGTGCATGGCAGCCAGCCGCATGCGCCCACCTTCCGCCTGTTCGATCGCAGCTACGGCCCCGAACCCGTGGCCTGTGACTTCGCCTTCGTCAGCCAATCACTGGCCCCGCGCGTGCGCCAGCTGCAGGTCGATGGCTACACCCGCGCCTCGGACCATCAGCCGCTGCTGCTGGTGCTGCAGTGAGCGCCTGTGTGCGGGCCGCGCTATAATCGCCCGTTTTGCCGCATGCGCGCGGCGCGCCCTGGCCCAATTTTGGGCCTTGAACTGCGCCAAGCGCGGGGGATACCGCCACCCTGATATCTGGCGAGGTGAGGCAAAGAGGCCGCCGTTCAAGCAGCCCTGCCGCAAATACAAGGAACATGCAATGGCACGCGTATGTGAAGTCACGGGCAAGCGCCCGCAAGTGGGCAACAACGTCTCCCACGCCAACAACAAAACCAAGCGCCGCTTTCTGCCCAATCTGCAGTACAAGCGCTTCTGGGTCGAGAGCGAAAACCGTTGGGTGCGTCTGCGCGTCTCCAGCGCCGCACTGCGCCTGATCGACAAGAATGGCATCGAATCCGTACTGGCCGACCTGCGCGCCCGCGGTCAAGCCTAATCATTGAAGGAGTAACACCATGGCATCCAAAGGCGGTCGCGACAAGATCAAGCTCGAATCCACAGCGGGCACAGGCCACTTCTACACCACGACCAAGAACAAGAAGACCACACCGGACAAGCTCTCGTTCATGAAGTTTGATCCCAAGGCCCGCAAGCACGTGGAATACAAGGAAGTCAAGCTCAAGTAAAGCCATCATTGGCGGCTACACCGGGCTTACCCAGCAAAAAAGCCAGCGCACGCGCTGGCTTTTTTGTGCCTGTCGCCTGTGCTCGCACCAGGCCACGCCCAAAAGCATCACGGCTCCAGATAAAGCGCCTTGAGCTGCGCCAGCGCATCCGGCCCCAGGCCCAGCACCTCGCGCAGATACTGAGCGACGCTGCCGTGCTCTGCCTCGATCTGACGCTGCGCTGCCTGCAGAAAATTGGGCGTCACGCGCCAGAGCACCTGCAGCACGCTCTCGGGCAACGAACCCGAAGGTTTGTAGGCCGGCGGCTGGTATAGCGCATTGGTCAGCAAATAGTCGTCCATGATGGCCTCGCGCGCCACGCCCAGGGCTTCGAGCAACAAGGCTGCAGCAAAACCGGTGCGATCCTTGCCTGCCGTGCAGTGGAACACGAAGGGGCCCTCGTGCTGTAGCAAGGCGTCGAAAAAGGCGCGAAACTGCGGCGCATTGTGCTCGACGAAGGCCGCATAGGTCTGCTCCATCAAGTGGTGGGCCGAAGGCCCATCCAGCGCCGCGCCCTGCGCCAGCAGGCCTTGCAGGCTTTGCACCACCTGCGGCTCTATGGGAATGGCAATGCGCGTGAGCTGCTCAATCTCATAGTCGTTGCGCAAACGCTCGGCATCGCCACGAAAATCAATACTGTGCCGCACCCCTAAAGCCTGCAGGGTGCGCACATCCTCCTGGCTCAGGCTGGAGAGGCGGTCGGAACGAAACAGCCGACGCCAGCGTACGCGCCGGCCATCGCTGGTGGTATAGCCACCCAAATCGCGGAAGTTGCTCGCCCCTTGCAAGGGGATGTGACGCTGCAGCGCAGCACTGGGGGATGGGGCGGGGACCGTGGTGCTCATGGGCGCATTGTTGCAGGGATTGCGTATCATCGGCCCATGCCTGCCTGCCACCTTTGCGACTCTGCTTTCATGCTCTTGCTCACCTGGCCACTGCCCTGCCTTGGCCTGCCACTGCTGTGACATCCACGACAGCTCGGCGCTACGTTGGCCGTTTTGCCCCTTCGCCCACCGGGCCCATGCACCTGGGCTCAGTGGTGGCGGCACTGGCCAGCTGGCTGGACGCCCGCGCCGCCAGTGCGCAAGGCCTGAGCGCGCAATGGCTGGTGCGCATCGAAGACCTCGATACCCAGCGCTGCTCGCCCCAGGCTGCGCAAACCATTTTGCAGCAACTGCACAGCCTGGGCCTGGTGCCCGATGCGCCCGTGCAATGGCAATCCCAACGCCAGCGGCATTACGCGCAGGCCCTGCAGACCTTGCAGGTTCAGGGGCGCGCCTATCCATGCAGCTGCACGCGCAAGGACATTGCCGCCGCTCAGCAGACTCTGGGCGGCGGCCGACAGCGCTTTCAAACCCTGGTCTACCCCGGCACCTGCCGCCACCGCTCGGCCCACAGCGAGCCAGTGCGCACCTGGCGCTTCCTGGTGCAAGCCGACGACCCGGCGGCCCATGGTGGGCTGGGCAGCGCCCTGGTGCACTGGCAAGACCGGCGGCTGGGGCCACAGCAGCAGGACGTGGCCCAGGCCGTGGGCGACTTTGCCCTGCTGCGCGGCGATGGCATGTGGAGTTACCAGATGGGCTGCGTGGTGGACGACGGCCTGCAAGGCATCACGCACATCGTGCGCGGCGAGGATCTGGCCGACAACACGGCGCGGCAAATCCTGTTGCAACGGGCCTTGGGCTACCCGCGCCCCAGCTACCTGCACGTGCCGCTGGCGCGGGATGCGCGGGGCGAAAAGCTCTCCAAGGGCAACCATGCCCCCAGCATCGACGCCAACGCTCCTTTACCCACACTGTGCCTGGCCGCCCAAGTGTTGGGCCTGCCGCCTAATATTGACGGCTCCGGGCGTGCCAGCGTCAGCGATGCCCTGGCCCACTGGACGGCCCTGTGGGCCCAGCGTTACCCGCTGTGATCCCCAACGCCAATCCGGTGCCTGCCCATCTGGACGACTGCAGGGCATCGCTCAAAAAAACTCGTAGGGCCATTGAACTTTCGCTTTAGCACTCTCTCTGAACGAGTGCTAACATAGCCGCCAATCTTTGCAAAGGTCCTGATCTTTGCAGCACAGCGAAAGGAACACCCCGCCACATGAGCACTGCCCGCACCACCACACTGATGCCGAGCACCACGAGCGCCACCCAATGGCCTGCCGTTTTGCCTGCGCTGGGGAATCTGGATGCGTACATTTCTGCCGTCAATCGCATGCCAATGCTCACTCCCGAGGAAGAGCGCCTGTACGCGCAGCGCCTGCGCCAGCACAACGACGTGGAGGCTGCCGGTCGGCTGGTGATGTCCCATCTGAGGGTCGTCGTGGCCGTCTCGCGCCAGTACCAGGGCTATGGGCTGCCCCAAGGCGATCTGATCCAGGAAGGCAACATCGGCCTGATGAAGGCCGTCAAACGCTTCGACCCCGACCAGGGCGTGCGCCTGGTCAGCTACGCGCTGCACTGGATCAAGGCCGAGATCCACGAATACATCCTCAAGAATTGGCGCATGGTCAAGGTCGCCACGACCAAGGCCCAGCGCAAACTGTTCTTCAACCTGCGCTCGCTCAAGCAGGAGCTCAAGGCCAACCAGGCCCTGAGCGATGGCGAGATCTACCGCGCCAGCCTGACCGAACGTGAGATCGACCAAGTGGCCAGCCAGCTCAACGTCAAGCGCGAAGAAGTCATCGAGATGGAAACGCGCCTGGGCGGCGGCGATGTGCTGCTGGACCCAACGCCGCACGATGAGGACAGCCCCGGCATCGCCCCGATCGCCTACCTGAGCGACTACTCGCAAGAGCCCACCGCCGTGCTGGAGGCGCGCGAGCGCGACAGCCTGGCCACCGATGGCATCCAGATGGCGCTGCAAACCCTGGACGAGCGCAGCCGCCGCATCGTTCAGGAGCGCTGGCTGAACGTCAACGACGACGGCTCCGGCGGCATGACCTTGCATGAGCTGGCCGATGAGTACGGTGTCAGCGCCGAACGCATTCGCCAGATCGAAGTGGCTGCGATGAAGAAAATGAAAAAAGCCATGACGGCCAACGCCGCCGCACATTGAATCCACGTTTGAGCGCCCGCACGCCACTGCTGCAGACGCCAACCGAACTTACATTTCCCTATCAGTTGCAACCCCCCGGCGGCACTACGATGGGCACCCCTGAAACGGCGCGTGGCCGTTTCTGCTTTCCCTTCCAAGAGGAGTTTCTGAAATGAAAAAACTGCTGATTTGCACGTTGGTGGCCGGTGCCTTTGCCCCTGCATTTGCCGCCGATGCGGCCTGCACCGAATACAAGAACCACATGGCCGAAACGATGAAGAAAGACGGCTCCTACTCCGAGCAGGCCATGAAAATCATCGATGACCAAATCAACGCCGTGGGCGCCGACCAGCGCAGCGCCTTCTGCAAAAGCGCCTTGGAGAGCGTGAAGAACTCCGACGCCGATGACAAGGACGACGACAAAGATGACGATAAGGACGATGAAGAGAAGAAGTGACGCCTGTTGAAGGTCTGTTCACCAACTCAATCGAATCAACATTCTTTGAAGGCGCGACCCATTGACGGGTTGCGCCTTTTTCTTTGTACTCGCCCGACTCGCATCCCGCCGCCAGCGCTCAGCGCAGGGCGGCGCGCTTCAAGCGCCAGCGCTTGGCCGATAATGCGCAGTGACATCCACACAGCCTTGGGGGCCCCCGCCGAGGGCACCACCCATTGCCCCGCGCGCCAATCGCGGCTGGGCACAACTGCAAGCGGCTGTTTCCCCGCCAAGGCCGATTCATCCCGTCCGCGTCGCTGCGGCCTTCATGATTTTTCTCATCGTCTACCCATGAACGACTCCCGCCCTCCCCTCTCCCGTCGCCAACTGCTGCGCAGCAGCGCCCTGGGCCTGGCGGCCCTGCCAGGCCTGCACTGGCCACTGGCCAGTGCCGCCGATCACGCATCTTGGCCCAGCCGCCCGGTGACGCTGATGGTGGGCTTTCCCGGCGGCACTTCGCCAGATCTAACGGCGCGCCTGCTGGCCGAGCACTTGGGCCAGTTCCTGGCCAATCGGCAACCGCTGGTGGTGGAAAACCGCCCCGGCGCAGGGGGCAATGTGGCCACGGCAGCGCTGGCGCGCGCCCGCGATGAACACACCATTGGCGTGCTCATCAATGGCAACATGACCATTGCCCGCCTGCTCAACCCCAAGCTGGGCTTCGATCCACACAAGGATTTGGCCCCCATCGCGCTGATTGGCACGGCCCCCTACGTGCTGACGGTGAATGCCGCACTGGCCAAGGATTTGAGCCCGGCGCAATTCCTGGCCAAGGCGCGCGAGGCAGGCAGCCAATGGAACTACGGCTCGCCCGGTATTGGCACGGTGGCCCATTTGGGCATGGAGCTGCTCAAGAGCCGCACCGGTATTGCCCCAGTGCATGTGCCCTACCAGGGCAATCCGCAGGCGCTGCAGGCCATCGTCAGTGGCGAGATTCAAATGGCGCTGCTGCCGCCGGCCACGGCGCTGGCGCAGCAAAAGGCCGGCACGGTGGCGCTGATTGGCATCACCAGCGCCGCGCGCAGCCCGCTCACCGGCGACTTGCCCAGCCTGCAGGAGCTGGGCGTGCAAGGGCTGGATCTGGAGGTCTGGAATGCCGTGGCCGCACCAGCGCACATGCCCGAAGCCATTCAGGCGCAGTTGCGCGAGGCCGTAGGCAAGGCGCTGGCCCTGCCCGAGGTGCAGCAAAAACTGCTGACCCAGGGCTGGGTGGTGCAAGACACCAGCGTCGCCGCGCTGCGCCAACGCATCGCCGCCGACACCCAGGCACTGGGCGACATCATTCGCGAGCAGGACATCCAGATTTCAGGCTGAAGCCGCCGCGCCTGCCACAGCGCGCAGGCGCCACAGCTGCCTGAGCGATGCTCGCAGCGCACATTGCGCCGCTGAAAGCTGTTGTAGAGGCGCGCTGGATGCGTGCAGGCCTTGTGCTCAACGCCCTTGCAGCAGTTGGCGCACGTCGGCGGCGATCTGATCCACCGGCGTGCCGTAGCGCACGTAAAGGCGCAGGCGCCCCTGCGGGTCGTACATGTAGCCGGAGGCCGAGTGGTCGATGGTGTAGGTATCGGGCGTGCTGCCGGGCTTTTTCTCGTAGAAGACTTTGAAGTCGCGCGCCATGGCGGCGATTTGCTCAGCATTGCCCACCAGCGCCACGGCCTGCGGGTCGAAGCTTTCCATGTAGGCGCGCATGACCTCGGGGGTGTCACGCTCGGGGTCGACAGTGACGAAGACGATTTGCAGCTTGTCGCCATCCTCACCCAGCAGCTTTTTGACCTCGGCCATCTCCAGCATGGTTGTAGGGCAGATGTCAGGGCATTGCGCAAAGCCGAAGTAGACGAACACCACCTTGCCGGCGAAGTCGGCCAGGCTGCGATGCTGGCCATGCGCATCGGGCATGGAAAAGCCCTTGGCATAGTCCACGCCGCTGATGTCCAGAGTGTGGAACTTGGCCGCTGGCTCGCTGCCGGTACAGCCAGCCAGCCCCAGCAGGGCAGCGCCGACCAGCGCTGCCGCCAGCAGCCGCGAGCGCAATGCACGCCCAGGCTTGCACGCCGTCATAGAAGACCTCCAATTCTCAGGTAATGGTCGATGAGCAATGCGGCAAACACGCCGCTCAAATGCCACAAGGACCAGCGGAACATGCGCCGCGCCAGCGCATCCGAATAATCGCGCCACAAATACCAGCCGTAGACGCAGAACACCGCGCAGAGCACGGCCGCGACCATGGCATAGAACAGCCCGCTCATGCCCAATGCCACGGGCAGCGTGCAGGCGGCAAACAGCACCAGCGTGTAGAAAAAGGCCTGCATGGCCGTATGGCGCGGGCCGTGCACGATGGGCATCATCGGCAGGCCCGATTGGCGGTAGTCCTCAATCCGGTACAGCGACAAGGCCCAGAAATGCGGCGGCGTCCACAAAAAGATGATGAGAAACAGCACCAAGGCCTCCGCCCCGACCTCACCGCGCATTGCCGCCCAGCCCAGCACTGGCGGCATGGCGCCGGATGCGCCGCCGATGACGATGTTCTGCGGCGTCATGGGCTTGAGCACGACGGTGTAGATCACCGCATAGCCGACGAAAGTCGCCAGCGTCAGCCACATCGTCAAGGTGTTCACCGTCACCCACAGCAGCGCGCTGCCTGCCGTGCACAGCAGCGCGGAAAACACCAGCGCCTGCCAGTCGGGCAGCTCGCCACGCGCCGTGGGCCGCCAGGCGGTGCGCTTCATGCGCGCATCGATGGTTTTTTCCACTAGGCAGTTGAATGCCGCAGCTGCCGAGGCCACCATCCAAATCCCCAGGCCGGCCAGCACGATGCGCATCATCTGCGGCCCGTCAGGCACGGCAGGGATGGCCAGCAACATGCCGATCAGGGCACAAAATACGATCAGCTGCACCACGCGTGGCTTGGTCAACACCCAAAATTGCGACCAGCGCGAACGCTGCGGCAGCGGCAAAGCGGCCCCATTCATGCCTGCCCCCTTTTATTGCGGCGCGTATCGACCTGGCGAGCCAGGTTGGATTCAGTGAAAAACGGCGTTGTCCCGCATACCTTGGCCATCCTCATGCTGGCCAGCACCCGCGTCAGCACCACGACCAACGCCCCGGCCCCACCAGTGTGCAAAACCGCCACCAGCAAGGGCCAGTCCAGCACCACGTTGGAAAGCCCCGTCAGCAGCTGCAGCACCAGCAGCACCAGCAGCCACTGGGCCAGCCGGCGCAATGGCGCGCTGTGGCGCCACAGCACTGCCACCAACCAGCCCCCCAACATCAGCAGCGCCAACGCAAACAAGCGATGCACGTAGTGGATGCCCACCAAGGCCTCAAACGTGATGAGTCCGCCATCGCCCTGATGACCCAGCTCGCGCCAGATGGTGAAGCCCTGGCGCAAATCCATTTGCGGCCACCAAGCGCCGTTGCAATCGGGGAAGGTGCTGCAAGCCAGCACTGCGTAGTTGGTGCTGACCCAACCGCCCAGCGCAATCTGCACGAACAACGCCACGAACACCAGCGACGCCAGCAACATGTACCCAGGCCGCACCGCGACAGGCCGCCGGCCTGTGACACGATGCTGCCACCAGGCCGCCTGTAGGCCCAGCAATGCCAGCAACACCATGCCCCCCAGCAAATGCAATGTCACGATGGCCGGCAAGAGCTTCATCGTCACCGTCCAGGCGCCAAACGCCCCTTGCAGGCACACCCAGAGCAGCGTCAGCGTGGGCCAGATGGGGTGCACCGGCTTGCGCAGCGCCTGCGGCGCGCCTGCGGCGCCAATGGCATCCGGGTCATCGGCCAGCGCCTGCGCCACCGGGTCGGCCTCACCCTGTCGGCCCCAGCGCAACCAATATCGCCAGGCCAGCGCCGTCAGCACCACGATCAAGGCCCCTACGCCAGTAGCCAGATAGCGGTGCACCATCTCGATCCAGGCCTTTTTGTGCGTCACCGGGCCGTCGGGCTGCGCCTGCTGCGCCGCGCTGATCTGCTCTTGCGCCCCTACCGGACTGGCATGGCCGTAGCAACCGGGCCAATCCGGGCAGCCCAGGCCAGAGTCGGTCAAGCGGGTGAAGGCGCCAAACATCACCAAGTCAAAAGTCAGCACCAACGTCATCAACGTCAGCGCATACATGACGCCGCGCGTGCCGCGCGCACGGTGGCGCCGCCACACCCACAGCAAAGGCAGGGCGGCCACAGCAGCCCCTACCAGCAGCAAATGCAGCAAAGGGCTCCAGTCGTACAAGGCGATGTCGGTATCCATGGCATTTCTCATGCCGCAGCGCCAGGTGCGCAACGATGGCAGCGCGCAACCCAGCGATGCAACGCCCGCCTTCCCGCCACAAGCTCACCAGCCAGCGCCAGTTCAGAATCTCCGCGAAGGCGTTTACCGCCTGCACAAGCTGCAGATGCGCGTTTGACTCTCGGGATTTGGCATAAGGCAGCTTTAGGGAAACTCTGTTCCATCGGCACTTACATGCACATGCAGAAAGCGGCTTGAAGTGCCCAGGCACCCGGCAGAGCGGCCGGATCAAGGCAAGCGGGTAAGGTCGGCGGCAAAAGGCGCTATTTTGCCGCATTCCAACCCATGACCTTGCCCAGGGGGCATCTGGCTTGGCATGCGCGCCATACCTGCCAGCCGCCTTGCGCAGGAGTGCTCCGTTGATTTCATGGATAGTGCCAGAGCGTAAAATCGCACGTTTCCCTGGCCACTGGCAAGGCCCAGACTGCTCATGCTCACCGATGCCATTGCCCAGGCTCGGCACCGCGCCCAGGCTGGCAGACACCGCATGCAGCTGCACACGAGGCCTGCCCTGTCACCAAGGCCAAAGCAGCCTGCATATCCAGCTTTTTCGCCCCCGCCATGCTCACCTTCCAGCAAATCATTCTCAAGCTCCAACAGTACTGGGCCGACCAGGGCTGCGCCCTCCTGCAGCCCTACGACATGGAAGTGGGCGCGGGCACCAGCCACACCGCCACCTTCCTGCGCGCCATCGGCCCCGAGCCGTGGAAGGCCGCCTACGTGCAGCCCAGCCGCCGCCCCAAGGACGGGCGCTACGGCGACAACCCCAACCGCCTGCAGCACTACTACCAGTACCAGGTGGTGCTCAAGCCCGCGCCGGCCAACATCCTCGACCTGTACCTGGGCAGCCTGCAGGCGCTGGGCTTTGATCTGAAGAAGAACGACATCCGCTTCGTCGAGGACGACTGGGAGAACCCCACGCTGGGCGCCTGGGGCCTGGGCTGGGAGGTCTGGCTCAACGGCATGGAGGTGACGCAATTCACCTACTTCCAGCAAGTCGGCGGTATCGACTGCAAGCCCGCCACCGGCGAGATCACCTACGGCCTGGAGCGCCTGGCCATGTACCTGCAAGGGGTGGACAACGTCTACAACCTGGTCTGGACCGAGCAGCCTGACGGCACGCGCCTGACCTACGGCGACGTCTACCACCAGAACGAGGTGGAGCAGTCCACCTACAACTTCGAGCACAGCGACGCCGACTTTTTGTTCACCGCCTTCGCCGCGCATGAAAAACAGGCCCAGCACCTGATGGCCGAGCAGCTGGCGCTGCCCGCGTATGAGCAGGTGCTCAAGGCCGCCCACACCTTCAACCTGCTGGACGCGCGCGGGGCCATTTCCGTGACCGAGCGCGCCGCCTACATCGGCCGCATCCGCAACCTGGCGCGCGCCGTGGCGCAAAGCTATTACGACAGCCGCGCACGCCTGGGCTTTCCGCTGGCGCCGCGCGAGTGGGTGGAGCAGATCGAGATCAAGGCCGCCTGATGCCCCGCGCCCGGCAATGAACCCGGCAATGAACCCGGCAATGGACCCGGCAATGGACCCGGCAATGGACCCGCTCTGCCTGCCCCCGCCCGACGCCCAGGCATTCCTGGACGCCTACCAGCGCGTGCTGCTGGAAGCTTGGCGCGATGCCGCCCAACCCGCGCCTAGCAAGAAGAAGCTGGACTACCACCAGCTGCTGCTGGCCGGGCGCGACCACCTGTTCCAGCCCCAGGCGCAGCCGGCCCGGCTGGACGCAGTGCTGGCGCGCTGCGCCGCCGACGGCCACCCCATCGCAGGCGACATGCAGCACGCGCTGCGCACACTGCGCGTGCGGCGCTGGGTGTTCCTCAAGGAACTGACGCGCCACGCCGTCTTCCTCGACGACAGCAAGCCGCCCGCCGCCTGGGCCGTGCACGCCCTGACCCAGCCGCTGAGCGCCATCATCGGCGGCAGCGGCTCCATGATCGAAACCGGCGTCTGCGAATACCGTGGCCGCTTCGTCTGCGACGGCCTAATCAGCGAACTGGTCTGGCTCGGCCCGTCGTTGCGCCGCAGCGCCCAGGCCGACTTCAGCGCTGCCAAGACGCAAGCACGCTTTTGGCGCAGCCCTGAAGCACCGGCCCCCGCGCCAGCAGCGGTCACACCCCAACCCAGGCGGCGCCAGCGCACCCAGGCCATGCCTGCGGCCCAGACGGTGCTGGAAGCAGCCCCCTTGCACATCAAGCCCGGCCAGGCCACCGCCTTCGAGGCTGCCTTTGCCCAGGCGCAGGCCATCATCGCCAGCATGCCCGGCTACCTGGGGCATGAGCTGCAGCGCTGCCTGGAGCAGGAGCACCACTACCTGCTGCTCGTGCGCTGGCGCCGCCTGCAAGACCACACCGAAGGCTTTCGCGGCTCGCCCCAATACCAGCAGTGGAAAGCCTTGCTCCACCACTTCTACGACCCTTTCCCCACCGTGCTGCATTACCAGCGCGTGCTGGGCGAGGGCCTCTGACGTATATACAATTGACCATCACGTATAAACCATCAGGGAGCCTGCCATGCCAACCAGCCACGCCATGCAAACCCAGCTGAGCAAATGGGGCAACAGCACCGGCCTGCGCATCCCGGCCGAGCTGCTGGCCTATCTGGGCGGCGACAAAAACGCCAAGGTGGAAATCACCGGCCTGCCCACGGGCGGGTTGCTCATCAAGCCCGTGCAGCCGCCCACGCAAAGCCGTGCGCAACTGGTGGCCAGGTTGCGTGCCTCGCACCGCAAGATGCCCATGGGTACGTCCGTGGTGCGCCAGATGCGGGATGAAGAGATATGACGCCGCCGCAGCGGGTGTACCTGGACACCAGCATCCTCATGGCGCTGCTGTGCAAGGAGCCCGAGTCCGAGCGCATCATGCAGTGGTACGAACGCACGCCTGACGCACTGATCGGCTCGCCCTGGCTGCACACCGAGCTGTGCAGCGCCCTGTCCGTCAAGCAGCGCGCGCGGCAGCTCAGCCCGGCTGCGGCGCGCAAGGCCTACGCGCAGGGGCTGGAAGTGCTGGCCGACACGCAGGGCGTGGATATCACCCCCGCCGACTTCGACACCGCCGCCGGCCTGTGCGCCGACGCCCGCGCCCGCCTTCGCGCGCCCGACGCCCTGCACCTGGCCGTGGCCGCGCGCAGCGGCTGCCAGGCGCTGGCCACGCTGGACGCCGACATGCAAAAAGCCGCCCGCAAGCTGGGCCTGTCGCCCATTGCCTTCTGAACATCCGTCCCCCTTTTCTTCATGACCGCACACAACCTCCTCGTTGAACTCTTTGTCGAAGAACTGCCGCCCAAGGCGCTGAAAAAGCTGGGCGAAGCCTTTGCCGGCCAGCTGTTTGAGCAGCTCCAGGCCCTGGGCCTGACGGCGGCCGATTCGCAGGTCACCCCCTACGCCAGCCCGCGCCGCCTGGCCGTGCACATCACGCACGTGGCGGCCAAGGCAGCCGACAAGCCGCTGCGCACCAAGCTCATGCCCGTCAGTGTGGGGCTGGATGCGAATGGCCAGCCCACGCCCGCACTGCTGAAGAAGCTGCAAGCCATCGGCGCCGGGCCCGAGGCCGTGGCGCAATTGCAGCGCGCCATTGACGGCAAGGCCGAAGCCCTGTTCTTCGACAGTGTGGCCACTGGCGCCACGCTGGACGTGGCCTTGCAAAAGGCGCTGCACGAGGCCATTGCCAAACTGCCCATCCCCAAGGTCATGACCTACCAGCTGCACAGCGGCACCGCCCTGCCCGGCTGGGACAGCGTGCAATTCGTGCGCCCCGCGCACGGTCTGGTGGCCCTGCACGGCAGCGCCGTCGTGCCTGTCACCGCGCTGGGCCTGGCCGCCGGCCGCGCCACCCACGGCCACCGCTTCGAGGCGCAGCAAGACCCCATCGAACTGCCCGACGCCGACAGCTACGCCCAAGCCTTGCGTTCCCAGGGCGCCGTCATCGCCAGCTTTGACGAGCGCCGCGCCGACATCGCCACCCAACTCCAAGCCGCCGCCCAGAAAGCAGGCGCGGGCCTGAAGCCCATCGAAGACGAGGCCCTGCTCGACGAAGTGACCGCATTGGTCGAGCGCCCCCACGTGCTCATCTGCCAGTTTGAAAAAGAATTTCTGGACGTGCCGCAGGAATGCCTGATCCTGACCATGAAGGCCAACCAGAAATACTTTCCGCTGCTGGACGAGGACGGACGCCTGACGCACCAGTTCCTCGTGGTCAGCAACATCCGCCCCGAGGACGCCAGCGCCGTCACCGGCGGCAACGAGCGCGTGGTGCGCCCGCGCCTGGCCGATGCCAAGTTCTTCTTCGACACCGACCGCAAGAAAACGCTGGAAAGCCGCGTCGAGGGCCTGGCCAAAGTCGTCTACCACAACAAATTGGGCACCCAGGGCGATCGCGTGCAGCGCGTGCGCGCCATCGCCAAAGCCTTGGGTGAACAACTGGGCCCGCATTTGGGCGGCCCCGCGCTGGTCGCCGCTGCCGACCAGGCCGCCATGCTGGCCAAGGCCGACCTGCTCACCGACATGGTGGGCGAATTCCCCGAGCTGCAAGGCATCATGGGCGGCTACTACGCCCGCCACGACGGCCTGGGCGAAGACATTGCCTTCGCCATCGAAGACCACTACAAACCCCGCTTCGCCGGCGACGAACTGCCGCGCGGCGACGTGGGCACCGTCGTCGCCCTGGCCGACAAGCTGGAAACCCTGGTCGGCATGTTCGGCATCGGCAACCTGCCCACCGGCGACAAAGACCCCTTTGCCCTGCGCCGCCACGCGCTGGGCGTGATCCGCATGCTGGTCGAAAAACGCCTGCCGCTGGACCTGCCTGCCACCGTGGCCAGCGCCGCCCAGGCCTTCGGCCCCCTGCTGCCCGACGCCGCCAAAAGCAACGAGCAGCTGCTGGCCTTCATCTACGAACGCATCGCCGGCTATTTGCGCGAGCTGGGCGCCAGCGTGCAAGAGGCCGATGCCGTCATCGCCGCACGCCCCATGTGGGGCGAAATGCCCAAGGCCCTGGCGGCCGTGCGCGCCTTCGCCCAGCTGCCCGAAGCCCCCGCGCTGGCCGCGGCCAACAAGCGCATCGGCAACATCCTCAAGAAAGCCGAGGCCGAAGGCGCGGTGGACGCACACGTCAGCGACGTGCTGCTGCAAGAGCCTGCCGAGCAAGCCCTGTTCGCCGCCATGAACCAGGTGCTGCCCCAGGCCGACAGCCAGTTCCAGGCCGGCGACTACACCGCCAGCCTCCAAACCCTGGCCCAGCTGCGCGCGCCGGTGGACGCCTTCTTCGACGGCGTCATGGTCAACGCCGAGCAAATGGACCTGCGCCTGAACCGCCTGGGCCTGCTCAAGATGCTGCACCAGGCCATGAACCGCGTGGCCGATCTGGCGCGGCTGGCAGGCTAACAAAGGACTGCGCGAATCCACGGTGACATGTTTGTTTCGGATTGAGATGGGCTGCAAAATGCAAAGCGTGGCGATGCTCATCGGGCTCGTGAGAATCTGCATCGCCGCACACCGCCCAATGCCGTAGATGCATACAGTCCTGTGATTCGTGCAGAGACTTCCTCCCTGAAATTTTCCGAAAGCCATTTGGCTTGACCCCAAAAAGAACAAACCGCCGCAACGGCCAAAGCCGTGCGGCGGTTTTTTGTGGCAACGCTCAAGCCGCCGCAGCCAGCAAGGGCTTGGTCAGGTCCTGGTAGCTGCCCGGCTGGTAGCCCGCTGCGGTCATGAAGCTGGCGCTGGCTAGGGCGTCGGCCGGGGCCATGGCAGCCATGGCGGCGATGAGCTGTTGCGCCTGGGCGGCGCTGCTCATTGCGCTGTCCAGTGCGCTGCTTGGTGTGCTGCCCGCTGCGCTGCTCGCCTGCGCACCGGCCTGCAAGGCTGCTGCGCTGTTTGCTTCGTTCCAGGTCTGGGCATGCCATGGGGTCTGGGCCAGGCCGTGTTGGGGCAGCCAGGCCTGGGTCTGCAGGTCTTCGAGCATCCATGCGTCGTCGGCGGCTGCGGCGTTGGCGGGCTTGGGCAGGGCCTGGGCAGCGACCAGCAGTGCGGCGATGTCGGCGCGCGCTGTTGCGCTGGGCTGCGCAGTCAGGCCTTGGTCGGCGCTGCCGTGTTTGCTGCCTGTGCCGCCACCTGTGCCGCTGCCGGGGTTGATGTCTGCATCGGCGCCGGTATCGCCGCCGTGCGCGCTGCCGCTGCCTGGCGCTGCGCTGTCTATGGCTTGCTGGGCGATTTGTTCTGCGCTCAGCGAAACGCCGTCGCTGAAGCGGATTTCTTCGATGGCCATGGCGCCGGCGGCGAATTGGTCTTGCACGATGAGCAGGTCCTGGCCGCCCTGGCCGTAGTGCAGGTGCAGGTCTTGGCCCACGCGGCGCAGTTGCCAGCTGTCGCTGGAGGCCAATCCGCGCAGTTCAATGATGTCGTGCGCGGCGCTGTCGTCCAGCACTTCGATGAGGCGGTCTTGCCCGTCGCCGGCTTGGAGGATGTAGAAGTCGCCGTCGCTGCCGCCGTAGAGGCTGTCGCTGCCTTGGGCACCGTGCAGCACGTCGCGGCCTGCGCCGCCGTCGAGCCGGTCTTCGCCCTGGCCGCCTTCGAGGTAGTCGTCGCCCTCGCTGCCAAAGAGTTGGTCGTGGCCTTGCCCGCCGTAGAGGCTGTCGCTGCCCTGGTCGCCATAGAGTTGGTCTTCGCCGGCGTCGCCAAAGAGCAGGTCGTCGTCCTGGCCGCCGGCGAGGAAGTCCTGGCCTTGGCCGCCGGCGATGCGGTCTTCGCCCCAGCCGCCGTAGAGCTGGTCGTCGCCGGCCTCGCCATAGAGTTCGTCGCGCCCTTCGTGGCCGGCGATGAAGTCATCGCCCGCGTGCCCGGCCAGGAAGTCGTCTCCTTCCAAGCCGTAGATCTGGTCGTTGCCCTGTAGGCCATAGATTTCATCGCGCGCGGCGGTGCCGGTGAGGGTGTCATCTGCTTCGCTGCCGACGATGGGGCCGCCCGGCTGGGGTTCGGGCTGTTCGTTGGCTGCGCCCAGTTGCAGCACCAGGCGCTGGCTGGCGCTTTGGCCGTGCGGGTCGGTGGCGGTGATGAGGATGTCCAGGTTTGCGCTGGGCGCATCGGCCGGGGCCGTGCCGTGCAGACGCCCGCTGGCCGCGTCCCAGTGCAGCCAGGTCGGCAGGGCTGCGCCATTGGCCAGTTGCACGCCATAGCGCAGCTGCTCGCCTTCGTCCACGTCGATGAAGGCGTCTGCGGGCAGAGTCCAATCCAGCGCCTGGCCTGCGGCCAGTGGTTGTGCGCTCAGGGGCGCGCCGGGCTCGGGCGCGTCGTTGGTGTTGCGCACTTGCAGCTGCAGCGCCTGCCAGGGCGAGGGCTGGCCCTGGGCGTCGATGGCTTGCACGCGCAGCGCCAGTGTGCCGACGTCTTCGTTGGCTGGCGTGCCCCAGAAGCGGCCGCTGGCCGCATCGAATTGCAGCCAGGACGGCAGCTGGCCGCCATCGGCCAGGCTGGCACGGTAGCGCAGCGGCTGGCCTTCGGGGTCGCTGAAGGCATCGGCCGGCAGTGTGAATTGCCAGGCGCTGTCCTCATCGGCCTGCTGCGCCGCCAGCGGCGCGCCGGCCACCGGCGGCTGGTTGGCCGGCGGCTCTTCTTCGTTGACCGGCGGCACGTATTCGGGCAGTTGCAGCCCCAAAAATTGCTGCTGGCTGAAGAAGTTGGCAAACACGACCACGCCTTCTTGCGCGCCGGGCGTGGCGCTGCGCAGTTGCAGGTCGTCGCCGCTGCGCTGCAGCAGCAGTTGGCCGTCGCGGCTTT
>NZ_NTBH01000011.1:0-95545 GCF_002288875.1 Vandammella animalimorsus
CTTTGCCAGGCTCAAACAGTTCCGCCGCATCGCCACTCGCTTCGACCGCAAGCCCTCCCACTTCCTGGCCTTCCTCTACCTCGCATCGATTCCCTTGTGGGTGGGGTGAATGTCGATTCAGCCTAGGGCCTGTTCAAAGTCTCTGCACGCATCGCTGCGCACAGCGTCCGCCCCTGACTTTGCAGGGGCGGGCTTTTTATGGGTGTTGTGGCAGGCATCGCTGCCCCAACCGCCGCAGGTTGAGCCGACAAAGCAGCCCTGCGCGAAACATCCCCACAGGCCCGGCGGCATAGCGCCAGCGCGCCGACAATGGCCTCCAAGCGCTGCTACCATTGCGCGCCTTATGCCACAGAGCCCATCCCCATCCCAGCCCCCCTTGACGGTTACCGCCCCGGACGAACAAGCGGCAGCTCAGCCGCATTCCCCCTCCCCATCCCCCAAAAGCCCTGCTGCAGCAGAGTCCAGCTCCTGGCTGACGCGACTGCAAGGCACCGTGATGCAGCACTGGCTGGTACGCGGCGTCATGGCTTGGCTGGATGCCGACGGCATGCGCATGAGCGCGGCCATGGCCTTCTACGCCATGCTCAGCCTGGCGCCGCTGCTGGTGCTGGTGGTCGCCGGCGTGGGTTGGTGGGTTGACCGCTCCGTGGTCGAGGACACCATGATCAGCCAGGTGCAGGCTGTGGCCGGCGAACGCACCGCCGCCGTGGTACAGCAGGCGCTCAACAGCGCCACCGCGCCAGCCCAAGGGGTTATTGCCTCGCTGATTGCCTTTGGCGTGCTGCTCTCGGCAGCCACCGGCGTTTTCGTTGCCCTGCAAGATGCCCTCAAAGACATTTGGGAGCAATCGCGCGATGAAAATCAACCGTGGTGGTGGCTGCTGGTGCTGCGATTGCGCGGCGTGGGCTACATGCTGGTCGTCGGTGGCCTGCTGATGGTTTCGCTAGTGCTGACCACGGTGCTGCGCGTCATCACCCCCATGCTGGGCGATGTGCTCTCGCACCCCTGGGCGCTGCTGCTGCTCAACGAAACCATTTCCTTTCTCTTCATTGCGCTGCTGTTCGTCGGGCTGATGCGCATCAGCGATGGCAAGAAGCCTGCGATGCGCTATCTGATCCGCGCCGCGGCCATTGGCGCCATCCTGTTCACGCTGGGCAAGCACGCCATGACCGCTTACCTGGCCGGCGCCGCCGTCGTATCGGCCTATGGCGCGGCCGGCTCGCTCGTGGCCCTGCTGATGTGGCTGTACTTCTCCAGCGCCATCTTGTTGCTGGCGGCCAGCCTGGCCAAAGCCATGGCCGATGCTGACCATGTGCCACTGGAAGAGCCCAGCGACGACACCCACGCAGCCCCTGCACCACCGGCGGCCACTGCACCGGCCGCCACCTAACCTGACAGCGAAAGCGCCACATGACTGCCCCCGTCCCCTCCCCATCAAGCTTGGTACAGCCGGGCAGCACATCCGGCCTGCACATTGGCCTGCTCACTGGCGGCGGCGACTGCCCTGGCCTGAATGCCGTGATCCGCGCCGTGACCAAATCGCTGCTGCATGACGCTGGCGCACGCGTCACCGGCATCGAGCGCGGCTTTCTCGGCCTGATCGAGCGCCGCACCCGTGCGCTGGACTGGAACGCCGTCAGCGGCATCCTGCACCAGGGCGGCACCATCCTGGGCGCGCACAACGCCGCCGACCCCTTTCGCTGGGCCGGCGCTGGCGGCGCCGATGTCTCGGCCCAGGTGCTGGACTATGCGCGAGAGTTGGGCCTGGATGCGCTGGTGGTCATCGGCGGCGATGGCACCATGCACATCGCCAATCGCCTGCACAAGCTGGGCTTGCCCGTGGTGGGCGTGCCCAAGACCATCGACAACGACCTGCTGCACACCGAGCGCAGCTTTGGCTTCGACAGCGCCGTGGCCATCGTCGCCGAGGCGCTGGAGCGGCTGGAAACCACCGCCCGCAGCCACCAGCGCGTCATGATCCTGGAAACCATGGGCCGCTACACCGGCTGGATCGCCCTGGCTGGCGGCCTGGCTGGCGGCGCCGACGTCATCGTGCTGCCCGAGCTGCCCTACGACCTGCAGGCCATCTCCCGGCACTGTCAGGCGCGCGAGCAGCACCCCGGCCACACACTGATCTGCATCGCCGAAGGCGCACGCCCGGCCGATGGCGACATGACCGTGCGCACCCACCTGGCGCACAGCCCAGACCCGGTGCGCCTGGGCGGCGTGGGCGAGGCGCTGCGCGCCCAGCTGCAGCCCCTGCTGAATGCCGAAGTGCGCAGCACCCAGCTGGGCCACATCCAGCGCGGCGGCAGCCCCACGGCCTTTGACCGTGTGCTCTGCACCCGCTTCGGCCACCATGCCGCCCACATGGTGGCGCGGCGCGAATTCGGCCGCATGGTCGTGCTGCAGGGCGAGACATGCTCCAGCGTGCCCCTGGCCGAAGTGGCCCAAGGCCACCGCACCGTGCCGCTGGACCACCCCATGCTGCAGGCTGCGCGCTGCATCGGCGTGTCGCTGGGCACGGAAACCATCGCTGCCTGCCACACGCAGCTGCCCACCGCATGACACCCGCCATCGAACTTCTCAAGGCGCACGGCGTGGCGCACCAGGTGCTCAGCTACGCGCACGACAGCAAGGCCCCGTCCTACGGTCTGGAGGCGGTCGAAAAACTCGGCCTGGCGCCGCAGCAGGTGTTCAAAACCTTGCTGGCCCAGACCGAGGCTGGCGAGTTGCTGGTGGCCGTCGTGCCTGTGGCAGCCCAGCTCGATTTGAAAGCCCTGGCCCAGGCCGCT
Organism: Vandammella animalimorsus; assembly: GCF_002288875.1. Taxonomy (NCBI): domain Bacteria; kingdom Pseudomonadati; phylum Pseudomonadota; class Betaproteobacteria; order Burkholderiales; family Comamonadaceae; genus Vandammella; species Vandammella animalimorsus. The sequence continues at coordinate 2,796 of NZ_NTBH01000011.1, forward strand.
GGCTGCAAGAAGTGCGAGATGGCGCAGCCGCAGGCAGCGCAGCGCGCCACGGGCTATCTGGTGGGCGGCATCAGCCCACTGGGGCAGAAAAAGGCGCACCGCAGCTTCATCGATGCGACGGCACAGGCTCTGGATGGCCTGTACGTCAGCGCCGGGCGGCGCGGGCTGGAGATTGCCCTGGCGCCGCAGGACTTGGCCCGTCTGTGCCAGGCGCGCTTTGCCGCGCTGGCGCGCTCGGCGTGATGCCCGGTTGACGACGGTTGACGGCGGCGCTGCATCCGCTCAGGCAGCGCCAGGACGCCCGGTGCCGCGATGGCGCCTGTTGTGGCACCAGCCCCATCAACGCGCCCGCAAACGCCAGGCCGCCCACAGCAGCGCGATGCAAAATGCGGCAAAGGTCAGAAAAGACCAGTTGGCGATGGACAGCCCCAGCAGCGACCAATCCACCGCCGTGCAATCGCCCGAGCCCCGAAACAGCATCGGGATGGCTTTGCTGATTGGATAGTTCTCAACGATTCCATAAAAATCACGGCCACAGGTGACGGTCTCGGGCGGATACCACTGCATCCAGCTTTGGCGCGCCGCAACGAAAGCGCCAAAACCGCTGATCAACAAGGCTGCGCCGCCCCACAGCCAAAGCCACCAGCGCCGCCCCCACAGACTGCCCAGCAATGCCGCCAGCAGCACGCCCGTCAGCGCATAGCGCTGCACGATGCACATCGGGCATGGCTCCAACCCCACGTGGTGCTGCAGGTAAAGCGCAAAACCCAGCAGACCGGCACAGGCCAGGGCCATTACAGCCAGCAGGCGCCGTGGCGCTGCCAGCAAAAAATTCAAGGCATTCACGAATTCATCCTTTCTTCTTCATGGAGATGCTCTGCCGGTGCGGTATCGCCAGCATGCGCGTATTGTCTGCCGTCTTGGCAGGTGCTTTGCCAACGCAGGCCCTCACGCATTCGGTGCTCAAGCGGGCGCTGCAGGGCAGCCGGAATGCAGGGCAGCGAGCATCACACAATGGCCGCCAGCCACCGCAAAGGCCAACGATGCAGCAAACCACCCGATCCAGGCAATGGGTGCTGCGCGAGGGTTTTGAGTGCAGACTCTCCAAGAGTTCCCGCCACCAATTGGCGATCAGTGAATACAATGCCCGCCCCGCGCTGCCATGCCGGCCTGCCGCCCGCCCCACAAAAAATCCCCAGGCCCCGAGCCTGCTCGCCCCATGCCCGACGACACGACATCTCCGCCCGCCGCCCTGCCACCGCATGCCCTGCGTATCGATGCGCTGGACATGGACGCGCAAGGCGTAGCGCACCGCGACGATGGCAAGGTGGTGTTCGTCGAAGGGGCGCTGACCGGCGAAATCGTCACCGCCACCACCGTGCGCCGCAAAAACCAATGGGAAAAAGCCACGCTCGATGCCGTGCTGCGCGGATCCTCCCAGCGCACCACGCCGCGCTGCCCGCACTTTGGCCTGCACCAGGGCGCCTGCGGCGGCTGCAAGATGCAGCACCTGAGCCCGGCCGCGCAGCTGGCCGTCAAGCAGCGCGTGCTGGAGGACAACCTCTGGCACCTGGGCAAGGTGCGCGCCGAGCGCATTCTGCGCCCCATTCAGGGGCCGGACTGGGGCTACCGCTGGCGGGCGCGCCTGTCGGTGCGCTACGTGCAGAAAAAAGGCGTGGTGCTGGTGGGCTTTCACGAGCGCAAAAGCCGCTACATCGCCGACATGCAGGTCTGCCCCATCCTGCCGCCGCAGGTCGATGCGCTGCTGATGCCGCTGCGCGCGCTGATCGACAGCCTGGATGCGCGCGATAGCTGCCCGCAGATTGAAGTGGCCTGCGGCGATGCCGTCACCGCGCTGGTGCTGCGCCACCTGCAGCCCCTGAGCGAAGCCGACCTGCAGCGCCTGCGCGACTTCGCCGCCCAGCACCCGCCGCTGCAATGGTGGCTGCAGCCCAAGGGCCCCGATACGGTGCACCGGCTCGATGCCGACGATGGCAGCGCGCCTCTGGCCTATGCGCTGCCGGAGTTCGGCATCCGCATGCCGTTTCGGCCTACCGACTTCACCCAGGTCAACCCGCACATCAACCGCGTGCTGGTGGCCCGGGCACTGCAACTGCTGGGCGTGCAAGGGCACGAGCGCGTGATCGACTGGTTCTGCGGCCTGGGCAACTTCAGCCTGCCGCTGGCCACCCAAGCCGAACAGGTGCTGGGCATCGAGGGCAGCGACGCGCTGGTGGCGCGCGCCAGCGCCAACTGGCAGGCCAACCAGGCGCAGCGCGCTGCGCAAGGCCTGCGCCCGCTGGCGCCCACACGCTTCGTGGGCCGCAACCTGTTCCAGATGACGCCTGCGCTGCTGCAGGCCGATGGCGCGGCGCAGAAATGGCTGGTCGATCCGCCGCGCGAAGGCGCGTTTGCGCTGGCCAAGGCGCTGGCCGACATCCACCAACGCCGCCACCAACAGCACCACCAGGGCGCCAGCGCGGCGGACGCCGAAGCGGCCAGCGCCACCATTGCGGGCGATGAGCTGCCACCCGCAACCAGCAGCGCCGACTGGCAGGACGACGCCCAATGGCAGCCGCCACAGCGCATCGTCTACGTCAGCTGCAACCCAGCCACGCTGGCGCGCGATGCTGGCCTGCTGGTGCACCAGGCCGGCTACCGCTGCACCGCAGCGGGCGTGGTCAACATGTTCCCGCACACGGCCCATGTGGAAAGCATCGCCGTGTTCGATGCACTGCCGACGCGCTGAGCATCAGCGCCTTTGTCCGCATCAGCGCCCCCCAGGCCCTTGCGCTCGCGCCCAACGGCGTCACCATGCCCCACAATGCCCTCCATGAATACCCGCCAGCCCCCTGCTCCTACCCCGGCCCCATCGGCCGCCCCCTGCGCCACGGCCACCGACTCCACAACAGCGCCCATGCTCGCCAAAAGTGACGACAACCTGATCTGGCTGGACTGCGAGATGAGCGGCCTGAACCCGGAAACCGACCGCCTGCTGGAAATTGCCGTGATCGTCACCGGCCCGCAGCTGCAGCCGCGCATCGAAGGGCCTGTGCTGGTCATCCACCAAAGCGATGACGTGCTCAATGGCATGGACGCCTGGAACAAGGGCACGCACGGGCGCAGCGGCCTGACGGACAAAGTGCGCGCCTCCACCATCGACGAGGCCCAGGCCGAGGCGCAGCTGCTGCAGTTCCTGCGCCGCTACGTGGCCAAGGGCAAATCGCCCATGTGCGGCAACACCATCGGGCAGGATCGGCGTTTTCTCGTCAAATACATGCCCAAGCTGGAGGCCTTCTTCCACTACCGCAATGTCGATGTCAGCACCCTCAAGGAATTGACCCGACGCTGGCAACCGGGCATTGCCAACCAGTTCAAGAAAGCGCAAAAGCACACGGCCCTGGCCGATGTGCACGAATCCATCGACGAGCTGCAGTTCTACCGCGAGCAGGTCATGAAGATTTGAGCGCCTTCACCGCAGGCAGGGCCGCAGAGCGCAGATCGCCGCTGGCCTGATAGCCCATCCACAGGCTTTGCGCGATGCGCCGCGCCGCTGCAAGAGCCTGATCGGCCAAGCGCTCGTTGGGCTGCTCGTCCAGGGTTTGCGCGAACAGCTCCAGCCAGTGCCTGAACAGCTCCTGCGTCAAGCCCGGCAAGGCGGCGTGCTTGGGCATGGGAGCCCCGGAAAAGCGCCCGCTGCGCAACAGGATGCTGGACCAAAAGTCCATCAGCTTGGCCAGATGCTCGTCCCAATCGTCGATGTGCGCCTCAAAGATCGGCCCGAGCCGTGCATCCTGGCGCACGCGCGCGTAAAAGCGCTGCACCAGCGCATTGATTTCCTCTTCAGTGCAAATCGGTTCTGCGCGCATGGTCATGGCCGGGCTTGCTCAATACAGCTCCAGGTGCACCCGCCCCTCGCGCACCAGACGCTGCCAAGGGGTTTCATCGGTCTGCGCTGCGCCTTGCTGCGTATCGGCCAGCAACGCATCGAAAGCGGCCCCGATGGCGCGCTCCAGGTGCTGCTTGTTGCCGCAGACGTACACGTGCGCGCCCTGCGCAATCCAATCGCGCAATGTGACGGCGTGCTCCTGCAAGGCGTGCTGCACGTAGTATTTTTCCGCCCCATCGCGTGAAAAAGCCGTCACCAGCTTATGCAGCACGCCTTCGGCCTGCAGGCTCTCAAGTTCCTCGCGGTAGAGGAAGTCCTGCGCCTGGCGCTTTTCGCCAAAGAACAGGCAAGTCTGGCGCGGCTGACCACTGGCTTGCAGCTCGCGCAGCAAGCCCATCAGCGGCGCAATGCCGGTGCCGGTGCCGATCAGAATCAGCGGCGCTGCGGCATCACCGGCCAGGTGAAAGCCGGGGTTGGCGCGGCAATAAACCTGTACTGGGCCACCCTGCGTCAGCAGCCAGTGCGTGGCCATGCCCTCGCGCTGGCGGCCCTGGCGCTCATAACGGACGTGGCGGATACACAGGTCGATGTGCCCGGCCTCGCCGTGCGAGGCGATGGAGTACGCCCTGGGCAGGCGCGGCGACAGCAGCTGTGCCAGCTCCGCCAGCGGCACCTTCTCGGGCGTGCAAAAGTCCTGCAGCACATCGAGCACATCGGCGCCCCAGAGGTATTGCTCCAGCTGCTGGCGCTGGCTGAATTTGAGCAAGCCCTTGAGCGCATCGCTGCCGCCCAGGCGAGCCAGCTCGCGCAGCACGCCCTTGCTGATTTGGCGCAGCTCCTTGTCGCGCAGCAGCTCGGCGGCCTCGGGCGCGCCGTACCACTGGGCCAGCTGCGCCAGCAGTTGTGGATCGTTTTGCGCCAGCACGTGCAAGGTATCGCCGGCACGCCAGCGCATGCCGCTGCCCTCGCAAGCCAGGCGGATGTGGTAGGCGCCGGGCTCGGCATCTGGCGCGGCTTGATTGAGCTGGCGGCGCTCCAGGATGGCCGCGGCATAAGCATCGTTCTCGCCATAAGCAATCACGCGCAGCGACAATGCCAGGCCGGCCTGGGCATCGCCCTGCAGCACTTGCTCAAGCACTGGCTGCCAACGGGCGAAGAAATCCGCATAGCCGATATCGGCATCCACGCGGTTGATGATGGCCTGCGCGCCGCGCTCTTGCAGCAGCGCATCGAGCTGCTTGGTAAAGCCACAGAAATTCGGGTAGGCCGTATCGCCCAGGCCGAAGATGGCATAGCGCAGCTGTGCCAGCGCGCCGCTTTGGCGCAACTGCGCCAGAAAGCCCTCGGCATTGCCCGGTGGCTCGCCGTCGCCAAACGAGCTGGAGATGATCAACAGCAGAGCCTCGTCGCCCCAAGAGGCTTGCAGGTCCACGTCGTTGAGCGGCATGACCTGGGGCTGCAGGGCCGCCACGCAGGGCGCGGCGGCCAGCCCTTCGGCCAAGGCCTTGGCGTTGCCCGACTCAGAGCCATAGGCAATCACCACACGTTGAGCAATGGCATGCATGCAAGGGCTCGCTATTACTTGGCGTAGTACTCGTCGAATTGCTCTTTGGAGAATTCCACAGCCTCGAAGTTGTCCATCAAATCATTGATGACGCGGCGAATGCTGATGTAGGCGTTGATATTGCCCTGTGCATCGCGCAGCGGCTGCACCGTGGTGTCCACCACATACACGCCGCCGCCCTTGCCCACGTTGGGGATGATGCCCGTCCAGATGTTGCCGGCCTTGATGGTGTCCCACATTTCCTTGTAGGTCTCCTTGGGCACGGCCGGGTGGCGCACGATGCTGTGCGGCTGGCCCAGCAGCTCTTCGCGGGCATAGCCGGTGAGCTTGCAGAACAAATCGTTGGCATAGGTGATGTTGCCCTGCAGATCGGTCGTGGAGATCACGGCCACGTTTTCCAGTGCAGCCAACAGTTGTGCGGAATCCAGGGTGTTGCTCATGGTGCTTTCCTCTTTCAGAGTGGTTGAAAACATCTAACCGCAGCTGCATGCACTGGCCCGCCTCGCCCACGCCATCGGGGCCGCAGGCTGCGCAGCACATGCCCGCCGCAGTCAAAAGGTGCATTCTATATGCACCTTTTGACTGCGGCGGGCAATCTGACCCACTGCCGCGCGCGATGCACCCGGCCTGCTCGTATGATTCGCATCTGGCTGAGACGCCAACTGGGCCCAGGCCTCAGGTTCAAGAGCCTGCTCCAAGGGGGCTGGAGCGCACACGATGAGACTGACACTCAAGACCGACTATGCATTGCGCACGCTGCTGTTTCTTGGACAGCAGCAGTCGCTTGTGTCCATCGCACAGATCGCCCAAGCCCATGGCATCTCGGAGCACCACCTCATCAAAGTTGTTCATGCACTGGGGCGACTGGGTTTTGTCGACACGCTGCGCGGCAAGGGCGGAGGCATTCGGCTCGCGCCGGCCGCATTGCGAGCCACGGTCGGCCAGATCGTGCGCGCCATGGAGGACGACTTGAACCTGGTGGCCTGCTTCGGGCCGCAAAGCGAAGACAATCGCTGCTTGCTCACTGGCGGCTGCCGACTGCAAGGCGTGTTGCATTCGGCCTTGCAGGCATTCATGGCTGAGCTCGACGGCCACACCTTGGCCGATTTGCTCGGGGCTGCCGTGCCTGCCAACGCCAGCGGCACGCAGCCCATATCGATCAACAGGCTTTGGCCCGCTGCGCCAGTGGCCGCTGGCGACCATGCTCGCCAGCAAGGCAAGCCAATTGGCCCCACACCAACACCCGCGCCGTCAAGGCGCAGCCCAAAAAAACCGGACACTGGGCAAGCGCCCAATGGAGAACACACACCATGACCAGATGGCTTTGGTCTCTCAAACGCATCATGCGCGGCATGTGGTTTCGCACCACGTTGTTTTCGCTGCTGGGCATCGTCACGGCGCTGTTTGCCGCCTGGTTCCAGCACTGGATCCCCAAGGAGTGGACCGGCGTGCTGGGCGAAGGCGCTGTGGACAGCATCCTGCAAATCATGGCCGCCAGCATGCTGGCCGTGACCACCTTCTCGTTGAACATCCTCGTTTCGGCTTATGCCTCGGCCAGCAGCGCCGCCACGCCGCGCGCGACCGAGCTGCTCATCAACGACACAGCCGCCAACAATGCGCTCTCGACCTTTCTGGGCGCCTTTTTGTTCAGCATCGTGGGCATCATCACGCTGAGAACAGGCCTGTACCGCGAGGAAGGTCGGGTGCTGTTGTTCCTGGTCACCATCGGCATGATCGTGCTCATCGTCGCGACCTTGCTGCATTGGATCAACTACCTCTCCACCCTCGGGCGCATGGGCCACACCATCGCTCGGCTGGAAGAAATTGCCTGCGACGAAGTGCGCAGCTATCTGCGCGACCCATACCGCGGCGGCACGCCCTGGCAGCGGCGGGCCGAGCCCCTGCCCACCAGCGCCATTGCCCTGCAAGCGCCCAAAGCCGGCCATGTGCAATGGATCGACGTAGCCATGCTGCAAGAGCTGCTGCTCGATTACACCAAGCCAAGCAGCGCCCAAGCAGAGCAAACCGAAGCGCCTGCGGCGCAGATCTATGTGATGGTGCTGCCAGGGCAGTTCGTCGCGCCTGGCTCCACACCACTGTGCGGCGTCGTCGGCCTGCCTGTACCAAAAGATGAGCAGGCCGAGCAGGCCATGCAGGATTTTCTGGCCCGGCTGCGCGATGCCTTCACCATCGCCCCCAGCCGCACCTTCGACAGCGACCCGCGCTTTGGCCTGGTGGCCATGGCGGAGGTGGCCTCCAAAGCCTTGTCGGCCGCCGTCAACGACTGCGGCACCGCCATCGACGTTATCAACCGCAGCCTGCGCATCTTCGAACTGTGGGCGCAGCTGGAAACCCCAACCCAGCCTGCCACAGACCCATCCAGCCCAACAGGCGAGCACGAGGTGCGCTACCCCAACGTCAAAGTCCCCGTCGTTGCCTTGGAAGACGTGTTCGATGACTTCTTCCCCCCCGTCGGCCGCGATGGCGCCGCGCAGCGCGAGGTGGGTATTCGCCTGCAGAAAATGCTCATCAGCCTCTATGCTTTCGGCGGCCCTGAAATGCAGGCCCTGGCCCGCAGCCACGCCCAGCAGGCGCTGCAACGCAACCAGGCGGCCATGGACTTCCCGCCCGATCGAGAAGCCGTCGAGGCTGTGCATCGCCAGGCCTGGCCTGCGGGCCAGTGAGTGCGCGCAGGCACCCCCGTGGCCGACAGCGCCCAGCCCGCAACGCGACCGCAAACGCACGGATAATCTGCGGCCATGACGTTGAAACTTTTGGTCGGCCTGGGCAACCCCGGGCCTGAGTACGACGCCACGCGCCACAATGCCGGCTTCTGGTGGATTGATGCGCTGGCACGCGAGCACGGCGCCGCGCTGGTGCCCGAAAAAGGCTTTTTCGGCAACGCAGCCAAACTGCGCATTGGCGGGCAGCAGGTCTGGCTGCTCCAGCCCATGACCTTCATGAACCGCTCCGGCCAGTCTGTGGCAGCCCTGGCCAGGTTCTACAAAATCGCACCGCAAGAAATCCTCGTCGTACACGATGAGCTGGATTTGCTGCCCGGCCAGGCAAAGCTCAAGCGCGGCGGCGGCCATGCCGGCCACAATGGCCTCAAGGACATCCAGACTCAATTGGGCAGCCCGGACTTTTGGCGTCTGCGTTTAGGGATCGGCCACCCAGGCGTCAAATCCGAGGTAGTGCATTGGGTGCTGCGCAAGCCGCCTGTGGCCGAGCGCGACGCCATCGAAGCGGCATCCGAACGCGCGCTGCAGGCGGTGGATGAACTGCTGACCGGCCAAATGGAGCAGGCCATGCGGCGCATCCATGGCAGCAAGCCCGATGCCCCCGCAGCGCGCAAACAGGCCCCGACGGCCATGCAACCGGGCGAGGGCTGAGCCGGCAATACCAACCAACAAGAACATCCGGAGTGAGGACATGGCCAACCATGCAGACCCCAGAGACAACGCCGCGACCGAGCCGCCAGCCAAGCCGCAAAAAACCTTCTTTGGCCCGTTGGACTGGCTGCACGTAGTGCAGTGGCTGCACCACGACGGAGTGATCGCCCCCGAGGAAGCGCAGCGCACCATCGCGCGATTTTCGCGGGCGGAGAGCCTGCAAAATCCGCTGGTACGACTCTCGGCCATTGGCCTCAAGCGCGCCGAGGGCGGCGGCACGCTGGATCTGGACGACCTCAGCGAATTCATTGCACGGCGCGCCGGCATCGAGTTTCTGCGCATCGACCCGCTCAAGGCCGATGTGGGGCGCATCTCCGAAATCATGAGCGCCGCCTATGCCAGCCGTTATGGAGTGCTGCCTATCAAGGTGTTGCCTGACACCACTGTCATCGCCACCTGCGAGCCTTACGTCACCGATTGGGTGCGGGAGATCGAGCGCCAGACCCGGCGGCAGGTGCGCTTGGTCATGGTCAACCCGCTGGATCTCAAGCGCTACATCGGCGAGTTCTATGCCCTGGCCAGCTCTGTGAGCTCGGCCCAGAAAAGCGGCAGCAATACCAGCAGCCTGGCCAGCTTCGAGCAATTGGTGGAGCTGGGAAAGGCCAATCGCCAGCTCGATGCCAACGACCAAGGGGTGGTGCGCGTGGTCGAATGGCTGTGGCAGTACGCCTTCGATCAGCGCGCCAGCGACATCCACCTGGAGCCGCGCCGCGACCAGGGAGCCATTCGCTTTCGCATTGATGGCGTGCTGCACACCGTCTACCAAATGCCCATCGGGGTGTTGAATGCCATGATTGCCCGCGTCAAGCTGCTGGGGCGGCTGGACGTGGTGGAGCGGCGCAGGCCACAGGACGGGCGCATCAAGACACGCAACCCGCGCGGCGAAGAAGTGGAAATGCGCCTCTCGACGCTGCCCACCGCCTTCGGTGAAAAGATGGTCATGCGCATCTTCGACCCGGACAACGCCATCAAGAACCTGGCCGATCTGGGCTTTTCCCGCCACGATGCCCAGCGCTGGGAAGAGCTGGTGCAAAAGCCCCACGGCATCATTTTGGTCACCGGCCCGACCGGCTCGGGCAAGACCACGACGCTGTACTCCACGCTCAAGCGCGTGGCTACCGAAGAGGTCAACGTCAGCACTGTGGAAGACCCCATCGAAATGATCGAGCCGGCCTTCAACCAGACCCAGGTGCAACCGCACATCGACTTCAGCTTTGCCGAAGGCCTGCGAGCACTGATGCGCCAGGACCCGGACATCATCATGGTGGGCGAAATTCGCGACCTGGAAACCGCCGAAATGGCCATCCAGGCGGCGTTGACCGGGCACTTGGTCTTCTCCACGCTGCACACCAACGACGCGCCATCGGCCATCACCCGCCTGATGGAGCTGGGCGTGCCGGCCTACCTCATCAACGCCACGCTGCTGGGCGTGCTGGCCCAGCGTCTGGTGCGCACGCTGTGCAAGCACTGCAGACAGCCCGACGAAAATTTCGACCCAGCCTTGCTGGACGATGCCGTCAAACCCTGGAAAATCAATCTGGGCGAGAAAAAAATCACCCCCTACCGCCCCGTAGGGTGTACCGAATGCCGCATGAGCGGCTACCGCGGCCGGATGGGGCTGTATGAGCTGCTCAGCGTCAACGACAGCGTGCGCGAGCAAATCCACGCCCAGCTCAAGTTGCCCACCCTGCGGCGCGAAGCCGTGGCTGCAGGCATGCGCCCGCTGCGCCTGGGCGGGGCCCAGCGCGTCAGCGATGGCACCACCACGCTGGACGAAATTCTGCTCGCCACCCCTGCCCCGCAACAGGGTTGAAGAAGGGCTGAAAAAAAACCGCTGTAGCCCCGAGCAAAGGGCCGCAGCGGCTTGTTTTGGGCGCAGCTTGTAACTCTGCATCTGGCAGGCCCTCAAGAAGGGGCCTACCACACAACGGGCCAACCGTCAGCGCTTGCCGCGCTGCTCGTCAGCCAGCTTCTTGTGCTTTTCCGTGAACGCCTGCAAGGCCTGTTCATCCGTCTTGATCTGGCTCACGGATTTTTCCACCAGGTTGTCGCGCAAGTCGTTCATGGCTGCTTTATGCCCAGCAGCCATCAAATTGTCACGAACTTCCTCGAAAGAGAGCTTGCCTGCCTCACGCCGCGCCTCCAAACGCACGATGTGCCAACCATAACGGGTCTTGAAAGGCTCGCTGTATTCGCCTTCCTTTTTCAGCCCAGCCAGCACACTCTGGAACTCCATCACCATTTTCTTTGGATCGAAATAACCCAGCGAGCCATACAACGGCGCTGTTTCTCCATCTTCTGAGTGCTTGAACGCCAATTCGCCAAAATCAGCGCCGTCCTTGAGCTGCTGGTACAGCTCCTGAATGCGTTGCTCGGCATTGGGGCTGTCGGCAAACAACAGAATATGGCTGGCCTTGGTTTCTGCCGGGGCTTCGAAACGCTGGGGATTGGCCTTGTATTCGGCCTCGGCGTATTTGAGCAACTGCTCTTTTGATGGGGCCTGGGTTTTTTCCAACTCCTCCAGCATCAATTCCATCAGTACCTTTTGCTCGGCCAGCTTCAAGCGGGCCTGGGCCTGCGGGCTTTTGTCCAAGCCCTTGGCCTTGGCTTGTTCAGCCATTGCCGCGCGCACAAACAACGCCTTGCCGGTCACGTCCACCTTGCGCGCATCGGACAGCGCATGATTGCGCGCCGCAGGGTCAATGGCGCGGGCATCGCTTTCGATGTCCAAATCTGTGATTTGCAGCTTGGGCTCCTCACTGCGGAAAATCACTTGCTCGCTGTACGCCAAGCCGGGCAGCAATACGCCACTGATTACAACTGCAGCAACCGCCAGCGGCCGCCAGCCCGCCACATTCTGTTGGCGTTTCAGGTTGATCCTATTCATTTTGTTCCCTTGTCAAAATTTGGCGCTCACACCAATGCATCTGGCGCTTGCCGCGCCATTCGAAAATGGTGCGCAAGGATAAGCCCCTTGGGCCCATCCAGCACTAAACACCAGCTTTTAGGCATAAAAAAAGCAGGCCCGAAAGCCTGCTTTTTTGACTTGCGTCAAATTGTTTGCAAACGAGCACGCCCTGAAGGGCTTGCCCATTAGCCAACAATTAACGGGTGCTGGCGTGCGGCCAAGTGAAGCCCAGAGCCTTGCCACCAGCTTGCAGAGCTGCATAGCCGATCACAGGCAGACCCTTCGTCCCATCCTTGTTCTCCAGAGTCACACGACCCCAGCCAGCGCTGATGTTTTCAGTGGCGTAAGAGGGGTTCACGCGCTGAGTGGAGATCAGAGCGCCCAGAACGGATTGATCAGCATCTGCGTGGAAGGTCATCACGTTGACTTCACCAGCCAGACGGGGCAGATCGCCAGGCGACACCGTGGCGCGCAGCGAACGCTCGCTGTCGTCATAGTAACGCTGCCCAATCGTAGTCACCGTCACTTGAGGAACACCATCCACTTTGACCAGAGGAGCGTTCGTGGCATCGAAGTAATCGCTGCCAGGGTTGTAAACCGCTTGGCCAGCCGCATAATTAATGGCCACACCGTAGCGGCGAGTAGGCATCGACAGCACCCAGTCGGTACGGAAGTCAACACCCACCCCCACCACAAACTCGTTGACGATCGACGTCACAGCCAGACCATCGGAGAGCTCATTGGCCTGCTGAACAGCCGTCTTGCCAGCCAGGTAAGGGGTAGACAGATCAGGGAAGTCGAAGTTCTGAGCCAACACAGCGCCGCCAGTCAACAGCGGGTCGGTCGTACCAGCAGTAGCACCAGCCAGCCACGCTGCAGGCGCACGGTGCTCGTTCTGCGGAGCCACCACCAGATTGCCGTTGGCAGGAACGTTGTTGGCATCAGTAGCCACCACAGCCAACAGGTTACCCGTATTGGTGGAATCGGTGGTCACATCGGTCAGAGCCCAGTGGCCAGTGATACCAGCTGTCGGGAAGGTCAGGCCCTTGGCTTCAGCCGTAGCCTTGTCAACCAGAGCCGTCATAGCACCCTCAATCGTCAGAGGGTTGCAATCCACAGCGCCAGTCACGCCGTTGTGCTTGATGGTGTTGTACAGCGCAGAACCCGGAACAATGTCAGCAGCCGTCAGCAGCTCCACATAGCCTTCGCGCACTTCGCCCTGGTCCTTCTTGTCGTAGACGCGGCTAGTCTTGAAGGCAGTAGTAGCAACGACATCGCGGCTGGGCAGCGTGCAGCTGGAGTCAGGCAACTCGAGGTGGGTCTTTTCGCCATCGCGATACAGACGGGTACGCCACACATCGCCAGGCGACAGGAAGACGTAGAAGTCAAACACGTCGTCCGAGTTACGGGCGCCGCGGAAGCGCACCTTCACCGCCTTGCCATTCACTTCATCGGTGTTGATGATGTTCATCAGCGTGTTACGGTTGCCTTGCACGGTGTAGTAAGGCTGCAGCAGGATGTGGCCAATGCCACCGCTATTGACCACAAACTTAGTAGCCGCGTTGGTATCAGCATCCACAAAAGCAACCTGCGCACCTGCAGCACCAGCGAAGCCAGCCAGAGCAGCAGCCACACTCAGCGCAAAAACGTTCTTTTTCATGAGAGTTAGCTCCAAAAATGAAGAGGGTTTGAAAGCGTTACGACCAAGTTTCGATCACGCTGGGAAATCCTAGCATGAAGACTTGCCGTCGAAATGGCTCCACAGACTGAATTCCTTTGTTTTTGCAAAAAAACAACGAAACGCAACCGCGCGCAAGTAACCAATGCCATTCTGCGCGGCAGTCTAGTGGCTCCATCCAACGATTGCAAGCACAAATTGCTGCTCTGGCCGGCTTTGAGCCTGGCAGAGCGCCGCCCGCTGCGGGCGCTTTTTGATTGATTGAACGGATGGCAGGCTGGGCCAGCGCCCACAGCGCCACACACCGTGCAACACAGCCAGCGCCGGCTTGCACATCCACCAGCAACCGGCGCCATGTTGCCGGAGAGCAACAAAGCCATTGCTCGATAATCGCCCGGATGCATGTTTCCTCCTCAGGTGCGCACTTTGCTGCGCTGGATCACGTCCGGGCACTGGCGGCGCTGCTGGTGGTGGCCTGGCATTTTTTGCACGGCCAGCATGGGCAGCCCGTGCCGTTTGAAGGGGCGCCGGCCTGGTGGCCGCTGGCCCTGTTCGATGAAGGGCATACGGGCGTGGCGCTTTTCATGAGTTTGAGCGGCTATTTGTTTGCCCGTTTGCTGGAGGGGCGGCGGGTGGATTTCCCGCGCTTTTTGTTCAACCGTCTGCTGCGCCTGCTGCCACTGCTGTTGCTGGTGATGCTGCTAGCGGGGCTGCGCATCGTCTGGCATGGGGGCGATGCCACGGCCTATCTGCAGGCGCTGCTGCGGGGTTTTTGGCTGCCAACCTGGCCCAACGGCGGGTGGTCGATTGCGGTGGAAATGCATTTTTACCTGCTGTTGCCGCTGCTCTTGGCCTTGCAGGCGCGCTCGGTGTGGTGGCTGTGGGCCTTGCTGGCCCTGGCGCTGGCAGGGCGCGGCCTGCTGTGGGCCTTGGATGGCACGGTGCAGCACCTGGCCTATTTCACGTTGGTGGGGCGGATTGACCAGTTCTTGCTCGGCATGCTGGCTTGCCGTTGGCGCGGCCATTTGGCCGGGCGCCATGTCCTGGCTGCTGCCGTGGCTTTGGCCTTTTGCCTTTTTTATTGGTGGTTTGATGCCAGCGGCGGCTTTTACCAGCGCCCCAGTTACCCCTCACCTGGGCGGCTGTGGATTGTGCTGCCACTGATCGAGGCCCTGGCCTATGCGGTGCTGATCGCCTGGTACGAGGCCAGCGTGCGCCCCAGCATGCGCGGGCCCAGCCGCTGGCTGGCACGGGCCGGGGCGTATTCGTACTCTGTGTATTTGCTGCATTTCTTCATAGTCTTCGATGCTGCGCGCTGGGTGCATACACACATCATGGATATCAGCAATTTTTACGTGGCCTGCCTTTGGGCGCTGCTGTTTTATGGGTGGATGCTATTGCCTGCACACTGGAGCTACCGCTGGGTGGAGGCCCCTTTTCTGCGCCTGCGCGTGCCTTATATCAAGCCCGATGGGCCGTCGTCGCCCACATCCCGTGCATCGCGCCGTGGATAATCCGCCTCACTGCACAACCTTTTTGAGCTTTGCCACCGCTTTGCCATGAACACGACCCATTTTGGCTTTCAGACTGTCAATGAAGAGGAGAAGGCCGGCAAGGTCCGCCAGGTCTTCGATTCCGTCGCCCCGAAGTACGACGTCATGAACGATTTGATGTCGGCGGGCCTGCACCGCGCCTGGAAGGCCTATACCGTGCTGGTTGCCAATCTGCGCGAGGGGCAAAAGGCGCTGGACATCGCCGGCGGCACAGGCGATCTGGCCAGTGCGTTTGCCAAGAAGGTCGGGCGCAGTGGCCTGGTGGTGCACACCGACATCAACGAGGCCATGCTGCGCACCGGGCGCAACCGCTTGCTCAACCGAGGGCAAATCCTGCCGACGCTGGTGTGCGATGCCGAGCATCTGCCTTTTGCGCAGGACCAGTTCGACGTCGTCAGCGTGGCCTTCGGCCTGCGCAACATGACGCACAAAGACTTGGCGCTGCGCGAAATGCAGCGCGTGCTCAAGCCTGGCGGCAAGCTGCTGGTGCTGGAGTTTTCACGTGTGGCGCCGCCATTGCAAAAACCCTATGACTGGTATTCGTTTGCGGTACTGCCCCGGCTGGGGCAATGGATTGCGGGCGATTCTGAGAGCTACCGCTATCTGGCTGAATCCATCCGCATGCACCCCGATCAGGCCACACTCAAAGGCATGATGCACGAGGCCGGCTTTGGCCATGTGGACATTCACAACCTCACTGGCGGCATTGCTGCACTGCACGTCGGCATCAAGTGCTGATGCCTCTTGCATTGCCCGCCAACAATCGCTGCCAACACCACTCATCGGCTCAATCGCCCCAAAAACCCACGCCATGCCGCACTCTGCCTTTGCCCCCGCGCCCGCGCCCGAAGGCGCAGCCACATCCATTCCAGCTGCTGCAATTGCCGCCGCTGACGCCCAGACCAGCCCGACTCCGTCCGCTCGGGCCCAGCGGGGCAAGCCTGGTCGCAACACCGCCGCGCACGCGCTGTTGGCCGAGCTGGCGCAACGCTACCCCAAGCTGTTTGGCGAGCACCCGCTGCCGCTCAAGCGCGGCATCTTTCAGGACTTGGTGAACGCCCATCCAGAGCTGGAGGCCGAGGCTCTCAAGCAAGCGCTGGGCCTGCATACACGCTCGCAGCGCTATTTGCAGGCAGTGGCCAACAACCAGGCGCGGCGTGATTTGCAGTTGCACGCCGTCGAGCCCATGGCGGCAGAGCACAGCTTCCACGCCCTGGCCGAGCTATACCGACGCAAACAGCGCCGGGCCGCACAGGCTGCGCAGGAATCGCAACGGCCGGCCCTGCAAGAGCAGGCACGTGAATGGTTCATGCAGCGCCTGGGCAAGGCCATTGAGCGCTCAGGCCTTGCGGCACAAGCCTATGCCCAGGCCATCCAAAGCCGAGACCCAGACATCCAGGCCATGCTGCAGACTGCCATCGAACAGGCCACGTTGCAGGCTGCACGCGAGCAAGCCATGCTGGAGGCTTTCGAGGCCAGCGGCGCCGAACTCGCGCAGTTTGCCGAGATGTATGGACAAACTCTCCAGGCCACCGAGCACATGCTGATGCGCGCACGCCTGCGGCGCCTGCCCGCGCCCGATGCAGCGCCCGGCGTTGAAGCCGCGCCGCCTGCAAGCTGATTGCCCCTTGCCAGGGGGCTGCACACACGTCATCGCCGAACCACCCAGCAGGCCAAGACAAAGCCCCTTTAAAGGGGCTTTGTTTGCTCCTAAGCCAGAGCGCTGACTAAAAAGCGAAGCAAGCCAGCAGCCATCAGATTATTTCGCCACCCACAGGCGCTTGAGCTCTTCAAGCTCGGCATCGAATTGGCGGTCAATGCGGGTTTCCTCTTCGCGCTTGCCGTCGATGAAGCGCTGCTGTTCTTCAGTTTCCTTTTGGTTGGTCTGGAACTGACGGCGCAGAATGGCAGGCGCCTTTTTCATATCGCCCTGGTAAAACTCCAGCTCCTGCTGCAGGCGCTGCTTTTCTTCTGCCAGATGCTTCAGGCGCAGCTCACCGCCTTTAATCACATCGCGCAGTGTCTGTTTGGCGCTTTCGCGCGCTGCGTTGTGGGCTTTCTCGTCGGGGTAGCGCGCCATCAGCACACGCTCTCGCTGGCGCTGCTCGCGCACGCGGCGCTGCTCATCCTTGAGGGCCTGCTCGCGCGCGCGAATGACCTTGAGCTCTTCCTCGGTGTAGCTGGGTGCGCGCGTGCCCTGCTGGTGGCCGGTGACGCCATCGAGAATGCGCTGCTCACGGTCAATGCATTCGCGGATCGGCCGATCCGAGGTCAGCGTGCGGCCGTTGACCACACAGGTGTAGATACGGCTGCGCTCCTGCTGCTGCGCCGCCACCTCCTGCCACGGCAGCAGCAACATGCCCAGCGCCCAGACTGGAATGGCGGCGAGAGAATGCAATTTCTTCATGGCGTTTTGCTTGTCGTTGTGTTTTTTGCAAATGGCGCTGCGCAGGCCCACACATCCTGCGTGGCAACGCTTAAAAAGGTCTGCACGGATCGCGGCGGCGTGCGCTTCTGCGGATTCAGGCCCCTGCTTCGTTGCCCGCCGTGCCGAGATTTTGAACAGGCCCTTATACCCCGTAGCGCTGCCGGTAGGCCAGCACCGCCTCATGGTGCTGGCGCAGTTGCTGCTGCGCTGCCGTCTGGGTGCCGCATTGTTCCAGAAAACCCAGGATGTCGCCCAGCCCCGCCACGGCACACACCTGCACACCCAACTGCTGTTGCACGTATTGCACGGCGCTGTAGGGTACGTCATGGCCATTTTCGGTGGCCATTTCCTGGCGATCCAGCGCGATGGCCAGTGCATGCGGCGTGGCGCCAGCGCTGCGGATCAGGGCCATGGCCTCGCGCACGGCCGTGCCTGCGGAGATCACGTCATCGACGATCAGCACCCTCCCCTGCAGCGGCGCGCCCACCAGCGTGCCGCCTTCGCCGTGGTCCTTGGCCTCCTTGCGGTTATAGGCATAGGGCACGTTGTGGCCCAGGCGCGCCAGCTCCATGGAGACCGCTGCCGCCAGCACGATGCCCTTGTAGGCCGGGCCGAACACCATGTCGAATGCGATGCCGCTGCGCACGATGGCGTTTGCATAGAATTGCGCCAGCCGCAACAGCTTGCGGCCATCATTGAACAGGCCCGCATTGAAGAAATACGGGCTTTGCCGCCCCGCCTTGGTGGTGAACTGGCCAAAGCACAGCACACCGCTTTCGATGGCAAATTGCACGAACTCATGCGCGGCCTGCCCGGCATCGGCCTGGGCCTCGGGGGGGGAGGGGCGATTACTCATTCACTGTCCTTTGCACGCTTGCATGTCCAACGATTTGTTCCAGCTCACCAGCCTCAACCTCAATGGCATTCGCTCGGCCGTCAGCAAAGGGCTGGTGCCGTGGCTGGAGGAAAAGCGCCCGGATTGTATGTGTGTGCAGGAAGTCAAGGCGCAACTGCCCGACCTGGAAAAAGCCCAGCTGACCTGCCTGGCGGGCATGCAAGGTTACTTCCACCTGGCACAGAAAAAAGGCTATTCGGGCGTAGGCATCTACACGCGCCATACGCCCAGCGACGTGCGCTACGGCTGGGATCAGGGCGAGTTTGACGCCGAAGGGCGCTGCATCGAACTGCGCTTTGACACCCCGACGCGGCGCCTGTCCATCATCAGCGCCTACTTTCCCAGCGGCTCATCCGGCGAAGAGCGTCAGGCGGCCAAGTACCGTTTTCTCGATGGCTTCTTCCCCTATCTGAACGCCTTGCAACGGCAGCGCGAGTTCATCCTGTGCGGCGACATCAACATCGCGCACCAAGCCATTGACCTGAAAAACTGGCGCAGCAATCAGAAGAACAGCGGCTTTCTGCCCGAGGAGCGGGCCTGGATGACCAAGCTGCTGAGCGAGCGCGATGAGCACCGCGAACCGCTGGTGGACGTCTACCGCACGCTGCAGCCCGAGGCCACCGACAGCTGCTACACCTGGTGGAGCAATCGCGGCCAGGCCTACGCCAACAACGTGGGCTGGCGCCTGGACTACCACCTGGCCACGCCAGCGCTGGCCGCGCAGGCGCGCACCGAGTCGATCTACAAAGGGCAGAAGTTCTCCGACCACGCACCGCTGACCATCGGCTACGCGCTGGCGCTGTAAAAGCCTGTTCTCACATTCACCACCATGCCCAACAGCCCCCTTGCCACCGCCCTGCCCTTTACCGCCTCACGCCGCGCCGCCTTGCGCATTGGCCTGGGGCTGGGCGCCGGCCTGGCCTTGAGCGGCTGCACAGGCCCGCGCCCACCCATGTCCTCAGCAAGCCCCCTGCCCTCGCCCCACCCCCTGGCCGATCTGCCCATGCACCCAGCGCGCATCGACGGGGCCGGCTGGTTCGATTGGGAAGACCACGCCAGCGGCCAGCGCTGGCGCATCTGGTTGCAAATGCCCGAACAACCCGCCCCGCCCGAAGGCTACCCGGCGCTGGTTGTACTGGACGGCAATGCCATCTTCCCGCTGGCGGCGCAATGGGCGCGGCTGCAGCAAACGCGCCCAGTCTATGTGCGCGGCCAGCCCAGCGTCATCATCGGCATCGGCCACCCTGGCGATGCTTTGTTCGATGCCACCAGCCGCCGCCGCGACTACACCCCGCCCGCACCAGGCGTGCAGGCGCCCGAAGGCGGCGCTGATCGCTTGCTGGATTTTCTGGAGCACGTGCTGTTGGCCGACTGGGCGCAACGCCTGCCGCTGAACAGGCAGCGCCTGGGCCTGTTCGGCCATTCGCTCAGCGGGCTGTTCGTGCTGCATGCGCTGTTTACCCGCCCGGCGCTGTTTGGCCAGTATTACGCCGCCAGCCCATCGATCTGGTGGCACGACGCCTACCTGCTGCAAGAGCAGGCCCGCTTCACGCAGCGCTATGCCAGCCAGTACGGTGGCGCACAGCCCAGCGGTCAGGCTCAGGTGTTCCTTTACGCAGGCTCGCTCGAAGAGCCCAGCGCCCAAGGCCGCCCGGCCCATGCGCCGCCCACCGGCCAGCGCCACACGGTGCGCCTGCAAATCACCCGCGCGCGCGAGATGGCCCAGCAACTGGCCGCGCTGCGCTGGCCTGGGCTGCAGGCCCAGTTCCAGCTCTGGCCCGACCTGACGCACGGCGACACCATGATGCCTTCGCTGATGCAGGCCGTGGCCAACACCAGCCGCCCCGCGCAGTGGAAGGACGCCGACTACGGCCTGCAGCCGCCGCAGGCCAGCGGCGGCACCGGGCGCTGAAAGCACGGCCCCGGCCCTAAAACACCACGGGCGCCTCAAGGCGCCCGGTGCATGCTCCATCCAGTCAAACCATTACTGACTGGCCTGCTCGGCAAACCAGCGCTCGGCCAAGCGCACCCAGTAGCTGCCGCCCAGCGGGATCAGCGCATCGTTGAAGTCATAGCTGGGGTTGTGCAGCAGGCAAGGGCCCACGCCATGGCCCTCCACGCGGTGCCCGCCATCGCCATTGCCGATGAAGCAATAGGCGCCGGGCTTTTCCAGCAGCATGAAGGAGAAATCCTCCGCCCCCATCGACGGCTCTTGCACCAGGGTGTGCTCGGGGCCGAGCATGTCGTGCATGACGCGCTGCGCCAGCGCCGCCTCGGCCTCGCTGTTGACGGTGGCCGGGTAATTGCGCTCGAAAACGAACTCCACCTCGCAATCGAAAGCGCTGCCGATGTCCAGCGCCAGCTTGCGCATGCGCGCCTCGACCAGGTCCAGCACCTCGGTGCGGAAGGTGCGCACCGTGCCGTGCAACTCACAGGCATCGGGGATGACGTTGTTGGCCTCGCCGCCATGCACCATGGTCACCGACAACACGGCCGTGTCCAGCGGCTTGACGTTGCGGCTGACGATGGTCTGAAAGGCCAGCACCATCTGGCAGGCCACGGGCACCGGATCCACGGCCAGATTGGGCATTGCGGCGTGCCCGCCCTTGCCACGGATGCGCACGCAGAACTCGTTGGACGAAGCCATCACCGGCCCGGCGCCCACAGCCATGCTGCCCACCGGCATACCCGGCCAGTTGTGCATGCCAAAGACTGCATCCATCGGGAATTGCTCGAACAGGCCCTGCTGCACCATCTCCCGCGCGCCGCCGCCGCCTTCCTCGGCCGGCTGAAAGATCAAATACACCGTGCCGTCGAAATCACGGTGGCGGCCATGCGCCCAGTGCGCCGCCGCTGCCAGCAGCATGGCCGTGTGGCCATCGTGGCCGCAGGCGTGCATCTTGCCCGGCGTCTGGCTGGCGTGCTCAAAGGTGTTGAACTCTTGCATGGGCAGCGCATCCATGTCGGCGCGCAGGCCGATGGCCTTGCCGCTGGCGCCGCCATCGCGGCCGTGCACGATGCCCACCACCCCGGTCACCCCCAGGCCACGGTGCACGGGGATGCCCCACTGCGTCAGGCGCTGGGCGACCAACTCGGCCGTGCGGTGTTCTTCAAAACCCAGCTCCGGGTGGGCGTGGATGTCCTTGCGCAATGCCACCAGCTCCTGCGCCTGGTCAACGATGGAATCAATCAGCTTCATAAATCAGAGGGGTGTCTCGTGGAGTCAAGAGCCTGCTCGAAGGCTTGGCGCACGATACCACCATTGCAATGCCAGCACCGCCTGGCGGCCATTGCTGCGGCCGCAGCAGGCTCTGGCAAGATGCAACCCTTGAGTTCCCTTGCCCACCGCACCGCCACTGCACCATTTTTCAGCCATGCGACATTCCATTGCCCTGTTCCTGCTGCTCATCGTCACCATCACCTACATTGTTGCCACTGCCTTGAGTGCACAGCACCCGGCCTGGCCGTATGTGGCAGCCTTTGCCGAGGCAGGCATGGTCGGTGCGCTGGCCGATTGGTTTGCCGTCGTGGCATTGTTTCGCCATCCCATGGGCTTGCCCATTCCTCACACGGCGGTGCTGGCCAAAAACCAGCAGCGCTTGGGCACGGGCCTGGCCGATTTCCTCGACCGCAACTTCCTCAGCGGCCAGCATGTGCGCGAGCGCCTGCTCCGCTGGAATGCTGCGCCCTGGCTGGCGCAATGGCTGCAGCAACCAGACAACGCCCGCACGCTGGTGCAGCCCATGGTGGCCACGGCGCAATTTGGGCTGACGGCGCTGGACGACGAGCGCGTGCGCAGCTTCTTCACGCGCAACGTGCGCACCGCACTGCAGCAGATCGACGTCTCACACAGCAGCGCCGCAGTGCTCGATGCGCTCACCGCCGAGCAGCGCCACCAGAGCCTGCTCGACGAAATGCTGACCCAGCTGGCCGGCGTGGTCGAAAGCGACAGCGCCCAACAGCACATCACCCAGGCCATTGCGCGCGAGCTGCGCGCGCTGCGCTACCTGGCGCTGGACCAGGCCGCCGCGCGCCTGACCACGCGCAAGATCGTCGCAGCTATCGCACGCAACCTGGCCGAGATGGGCGAGTCGCCCGAGCACCCGCTGCGCCAGCGCCTGGACCGCGCCGTGCGCGACTGGATCGAGCGCCTGCGCAACGACCCGCAGCTGCAGCAAAAAGCCAACCAGGTGCGCGACGACCTGCTGCAACACCCGGCCCTGAACGAGTATCTGCAGGCGCTCTGGGGCGACCTGCTGCGCTGGCTGGAGCGCGACGTACAGGACCCGCACTCCAGCCTGCACCAGCGCCTGATCGCCGGCATCACCCACCTGGGGCGCGAGCTGCAAGACAACCCGCAAATGCAGCAATGGCTCAACGCGCAGGTGCAGGAGCTGGGCCCGCAGATCGTCGAGCGCTACCGCCCGGCCATCCGCCGCTACATCAGCGAGCGCGTCGGCCAGTGGGACACGCGCGAGCTGATCGAGGAGGTGGAAACCCACCTGGGCCGCGACCTGCAATACATCCGCATCAACGGCACGCTGGTGGGCGGCCTGGTGGGGCTGGTCATCCACACCCTCACGCAGTGGGCCATGGGCTGAGCGCCTGCCCAAAGCCGCTCGGCAAGGCCTGCTCGAATCCAGCAGGACAGTGCGCAGCGCGGCGTGCTGACCCTACGGCAAATACGGCACCAAGGCCATGACCAGCGCCACCGTGGCCACGCCCAGCATGGTGGACATGGCAATGGCGGCCGTGACTTCCTCCTCGGCCACGCGGTAGCGCATGGCGTACAGGTAAACGTTGGCGCCAATGGGCAGGCTGGCGGCCAGCACCATCACTGCAAAAGGCACGCCGGCAAAGCCCAGGGCCAGCCCCAGCAGCGCCAGCACCAGCGGGTGCAGCAGGTTTTTCATCAGCATCAGGCCCAGCGCCACGCGCCAATGGCCGCCCAGGGCCGTGCCCGCCAGGCTGATGCCCACCAGCAGCAGCGCCACCGGGCCAAAGGCCGCGCCCAGCAGCTGCAGCGGCCGGTCGATCACACCTGGCAGCTGCAGGCCGGTCTGCGCAAACAGCAGGCCGCAGAGGATGGGCAGCGGCACCGGGTGCAGCAGCGAAGCGCGGCCGGCGCGCGCCACCGTCAGCGCCAGCTTGCGCAGCCGCGCCGGCCAGTGCAGCGCAGCGGCCGCGCTGCCGCCTGCAGCGCGCTGCTGCTCGGCCAACACGGCAAATTCCAGCACCACGGTCACCATGGTCAGCATCACAAAGGCGTGCAGCGAGACCAGCGCAAACAGCGTCACCAGCCCCTGCTGGCCATAGGCCAGGCCCACCAGCGGCACGCCGATCATCAAGGTGTTGGAAAAGGTGGCCGCCAGGCCCAGCACGGCGGCGCGGCGCGTCAGCCCCAAGCGCCAAAGCACCGCGCCGAACACCAGCCACATGGCGCCGAAGTACACCAGCACCGGGCGGAAGTCGATGTCCTGCACGCGCACGCCGCTCATGGTGCGAAACAGCAGCGCCGGCGCCAGCACCAAAAACACCAGATTGGACAAATCCTTGGTGGCCGCCGCGCCCACCCAGCCCTTGCGGCCCACGCAGTAGCCCAGGGCGATCAGCAGCACCACTGGCAACAGCGCTTCGAAAACAGGATGGGTCATGGCGCAAGGATGTCGGCAGCCCTGCCGCAGCAGGGCTTGATCGTATGGCTGGGTGTGGCTCAGTCGTAGCTGATGGTGTAGATCAAATCCACCGCGCTGGTCTGGCCCGTTTGGCCGCGCGCCGTCAGCCGCCGCGTGATGTCATAGAACACGTACAGCGTGCTGGCAGCGCCTGACAGACCGGCCTCGTAGGTGATGTAGAGCTGGTCAGACAGGCGCTTGCCGATGGAGACCCCGCTCTGGCTCAGGCCCACTTCGTCAAAGCCCAGGCCACCGGCCAGGCTGTCGCCCACGCTGCCAGCGAGCAAGCCCAGCGCCGCCTGCTGCATGGCGTTGCCGCCGCCCGAACCCGCGCCCGGCGCACGCCCCAGCACGACCCAGGACAAGGCCTCGGACTCGGGCAGCGAAGGCTCGGAGTACAGCCGCACACGCGGCGCCTGCGCCGTGCCGGTGACGCGCACGCCGGCGCGCACGTCGATGTTCGGGCGCACCGCCAGCATGTCGATGGAGGGGTTGGCGTACGGGCCATTGAAGCGCACCACGCCGCGCTCCACATTCAGCGCCTGGCCCCAGGCGCGGTAACGGCCCTCGTCGGTGCGAATCTCGCCGACCACGCTCACCGGCCCCGGCCCCTTGGCAGTGCTGGTCACGGTCAGATTGCCTTCCAGACGCGTGGTGATGCCGTAGCCCTGCAACGCGAAATCGCGCCCCAGGTCAAGCTGAATGCGCAAATCCATGGGCTTGGCCGTTTTCAGCTGGCCGCGCGGTTGCTCGCCCTCTTCCTGCTCGGCCTGCTTCTCGGCCTTTTCCTCGGCCCGTTGCTTCGCGCTCTTGGGCGCGACCTGATCTTGCGGCACGCCACGGCGCACCACCAGCACGTCGTCGCCCAGCACTGGCGCTTGGGATTCGGGCAAGGTGATGGCAGCGCGATCGACCCGCACGTCGCCGCGCACGCGCAGCGCGCCATCAGCCAGCGCCGCCTGCAGCGTGCCGCTCAGGCTCATTTGCCGATCGTTGCGCACCAACACCTGCATTTGCTCCAGCTGCGCCTTCACATCCAGCGCCAGGCCCGTGCCGGCGGCCCCGGCCGCGCCGCTCCAGTCGAGCACGCCGCTGGCCACCATGCGGCCGCGCTCCACCGGCGCAGGCGTGCGGTTGCCGCTCAGGCCGGGCACGTAGGCATTGCTGCCCGTGCCGCCGTGCAGCACCAGTTCTTCGATCTGCAGGCGACTGCCCTGGAGCTGGGCCTCAAGGCGACCATCGTGCAAGTCCACCCCATCGAGCACCGAGCGCACATTGAGCTGGCGCGCCCGGATGGGCCCCTGCAACTGCGGCGCCTGCAGCGTGCCAGCCAGCCGCACGTCGGCCTCCAGCGCGCCGGCAATGCGCCAGCCCAGTGGGGCCAAGCCAGCCCAAACGCCCAAATCCTGCACCTTGGCCTGCACGCGGCCGTCCAACGGCGCATCGGCTGGCAAGGCCCAGCCGCCGCCCTGCTTGGCCAGCCGCGTCTGCACCTGCGCCTGCACGGTGCCAGCGCGCTCGGTGTCCCAATCGAGCGTGGCCTGCAACTGCTCACCCTGCGATTGCAGGCGCAGCGCCAGATTCTTGATGCCTGCGGCCACGCCGCGCCGGCGCGGTGCGTTGCTTTGCACCGTCGTGCCGGGGGCCACGGCCGCTGCGGCCTGCGCGGCCGATGGCTCGCCCAGCCACAGCTCACCGCTGCTGCGCTGCAGCGCGGCCTGCACGCGCAACTGCTGGCCCATGTCGATGTCCCAATTGCCTTGCAGCACCAGGCTGGAGTGCAGGCCCGCAGCCTGCAAGGGGCGCTGCTGCGGCAGCAGCGCATCGACCCAGCCAACCACCAGGCCGCTGAACTGGCCGCGGCTTTGCAACTGCATGGCGCCGCCTGGGCGCTGCTGCCATTGCAGCGGCTCCCAACGCAGCTGCAGCGCCTCGCCCTGGCGGGCCACCTGCGCCGGCGGCGTCAGGCTGGCCTGGCCGGCCGTGGCATCCACGCGCAGCGCCTGGCCGTTGTGCAGCTTCAGGCGCAGGCCATCGGCCACTTGCAAGCGCCAAGGCCCGGTCTGGCCGGGCAGCGTGGCGGCTGCAGCCAGTTGCTCGATGGCAATATCCCAGGCGGCGCTTGCGCCGCCCGTAGCCTGGGCTTGACTCATACGCGCGCGCGCATCCAGCACGGCCTGCGCATCGTTGGCGCGCACATCACCATGCAAGGCCAGTGTGGCGGCAGCCAGATTGCCTTCGAGCTGCAGTTGCAAGGCCCGGATGGCCAGTTGCGTGCCCGGGGCCTGGCTCGCTGGTTTGGCAGGCGTTTTCTTCTGAGTTTTGCCTTTGGCCTTGGTTTGGGCCTGCGCGGGGCTGTCGGCAGCGGGCAGCACGATGCGCAGGCCCTGGCTGTGCGCCTTGGCAGCCAGGCGCAGCTGCGGATGGGCAGCGGGCTTTTGCAGGCCTTGCAGCCACTGCTGCCAGCCGCCATTCCAATCGGCCTCGAACTGCAACGCGCCTTGGGCCTGCAGCGGCGGCAAGGCCGCACCGACCACGGGCATCCCGCGCAGCCAGGCCAGCAGTTGCTCGGCCGAGGCCACCTGCAGCGCCAGCTTGCCTGCGCCTGCGGCCTGCTGCATGGCCGTGTCGGCCTGCAGGCTCAGACCGGGCGCGCTGGCACTGAGCACGGCCTCGATGCGCTCGGCCGCAGGCAGGGCCACCTGCAGTTTGCTGGCCTCGACCTTTGCGCCCAACGCATCCAGCTGCAGCTGCTGCACGTCCAGCAGCTGCGGCTGCCAGCGGCCCTTGGCCTGGATGGTGCGCACGGCCCAGGCTGCGCCCGACCCAGCCTGGGCCGCGCCAGTGCCACGGATATCGGCCTCGAAGGCGATGTCCTGCTCCAGCTGCCCCTGGGCGGAGAACGCCCCACTCAGGCTGGGCGCTTGCGCGCTGGCCAGCTCGCCGTGCACGGCCTGCAGCGGCAGTTGCTGCAGCTCGCCTTGCACGGCCAGGGCCTGGGTTTGCGGCGCGAAGTGGCCTTGCAGTTGCAGGTGCGCCGGCCCGGCCTGGGCCGCAGTCTCCGCGCTGGCGGCAGCGGCGCCAAAGTGCGCCTGCAGGGTTTGGACGCTCCAGCGCTCGGGCGCGATCTGCAGTTGCGTCAGCAGCTGCGCCAGTGGCAGGCGCTGCCGATCCAATGGCCCAGCCTGGGCGTTGCGCAGCTCGGCGTCGATCTGCCAGGGCGATTGCAGCCAATCGGGCTGCGCGCCATGTGGTGCGCCATCTGGCGCCTGGGCCAAGGGTGTGCCTGGGGCCGGGCGCAGCTTGGCCTGGCCGCTCAGGCGCGTGTGCGGCAGGCTGGCCTGCAGGGCCTGCAGGTCAATGGCGTGCAGCGCCAGATCCAGCTCGGCCGTATTCCAGCGCTGCGGATCGGCCTGGCCACTCAGTTGCAGCCGACCGGCTGGGGCTCTGCCTTCGAGTTCCACGGTGGCCTGTTCGATGCGCACGGCCTCAGGGGCATAGTGCAGCAACGCCTGCAGGCGGCGCACAGGCAGTTGCTGCGCATCCCAGTTGCCGGGCTGGCGGTTGTCGATTTCGGCCTGCAGTTGCCAGGGCGCGGCCCACGGATCTTGCGCCTGCGCCGCCGGGGCTGGGTTTTGCGGCGCCAGCGTCAGCGTGCCGTACAAATCGGTGGCCGGGGCCTGGGCATGGAAGGCCTGGGCGTTGATGTGCGCCAACTGCACGCGGCTTTGGCCCAGCGGCAGGCGGCGCCAGGGGTGGATCTGGGCCTGCAGCTGCAATTGCGCCTGCGCTGCGGCGCTGGCGGCTGGCTTGACCGCTGGCTTGGCTGGCGTCTTGGCCGCTGTTTGGGGGGCCGAATCTGTGGCCGCCGCAGCTTGCGGGGCGCTGCTCTGCGCGGCCTTGCTCGCCTCTGCTGCCGTCTCTGCTGCCTCCACAGCCCAGGCGGCCAGCAGATCGGCCGGGGCGCTGGCGGTGGCGGCGCGCTCCTGCGCCTGCAGTTGCAATTGCAGCTGGGCATCGGGCCCGCCGGCCAGCGTGCCCTCGGCCGTCAGCAGGGCCTGCATGGTCTGCGGCGTCTGGGGCACCACGTCGTGCAGCCAGGCGCCCAGCGTGGCCTGTAGATCAAGCTGCTGGGCGTGCAGCCGCACCAGGCCCTGAGCCTGGCTTTGGCCATAGTGCAGGCTGTGCAGCTGCAACGCGTGCCAGGGCGCGTCATAGCGGTAGTGCGCGCGCAGGTCTTGCAGCACCTGGCTCTGGCTTTGGCCTGTGGCATCAACGGTTTCGATCTCCAAAGTCTGCACCTGCAGCGGCAATTGCACGCTGCGCAGCGGCAGGGCCAGAGAGTCGGGCATGACAAAGGGTTGCTGCTCAGGCGGGGGCGGCGCATCGGGCTGGGGCGTCAGGCGCACATGCAAGCGCTCGGCCTGCAGAGTGCGCACGTGCAGCGCGCGGCCCAGCAGTTCGGACAGCGTCCAGTCCAGCCGCAGATCGTCGATGTGCAGCGCCACGCCGGGCATTTGCCACTGCAACGTGCCGATCTGGCCGCCGCCGGTGATGGAGCCTTGCGCCTGGCTGTAGTCGAGCGTGTGACCGGCGGGCAGGTAGCGCTGCGCCAGCGCCAGCGCGCGCGGCAGCGAGCCATCGCGGCTGGCCCACCACCACAGCCCGCCCACCGCCAGCGCCAGCAACAGCACCAGGCCCAGCAGCAGCCACAGCAAGGCGCGCAGCCAGCGCCGGCGCGGGCGGCGCGCTGACTGGTCATGGCCAGCAGCGATCGGGGCCGCAGGCACGCGGCCCGCGGCGATGGAGGGGTCAGTGGGCGGCGCATCCGCCCGAGTGTGATCGTTCATCATTCAAGCGCCAGGCGGCGCAGCGTGGCGTGGCCCTGGGCCATGCGCCGCGCTGCGCCGCTTGTTCAGAAAGTAAAGCCCATGCGCAGGTGCAAGCGCAGCTGCTGCTTTTTCAGGCCGTAGGCGATGTCTGCCTGCATGGGGCCAACAGGGCTGTTCCAGCGGATGCCCGTGCCCAGGCCGGTGTAGAGCGCGGAGCGGCCGGAGTGATCGGCCACCGTGCCCATGTCGAGAAACACGGCATGCTCCCAATCGGCGCTGTTGCCCATGAGCGTGATGGGGCGCTGCCACTCCAGGCTGCCAATGCCCATGTAGCGCCCGCCGTAGAGCTTGCCCGCCAGCGAGCGGGTGCCGATGCTGTGATAGCTGTAGCCGCGCACCGTGGTGTCGCCGCCGGTGAGAAACAGCAGCGCTGGCGGGATTTCCACATCGTCATCGGCCAGCACCGCGCCCAGCTCGCCGCGCAGCGCCAGGCGGCTGCGACGCCCGGCGGCGTTGCGCTCGCCCATGGGCCAGAAGTACATGCCGCGCAGGTGCAGGCGCAGGAAAGGGTCTTGCGAGGGCGTCAGCGTCATGCCCAGGCCAGCCTGCGCGCCCAGGCCGTAGCCGCGCGTGGGGTTGCTGTCGTTGTTGAAGTAGCGCCCCGTCCAGGCGTAATTGGCCATCAGCGCCGAGGCGCTGCCCGGCGCATCGCCGCCTTCGAGCCGGCCCATGTCGTACTGCAGGTAGTAGCGCCGCTCGATGTGGCCCACGGACTTGCTGCGCCCGCCCACCAGCGCCAGGCTTTGGGACTTGAAGTCGCCGGCATCGGCGCGCTCCAGCGCCGCGCCCATGTACCACGACCAACCGGCGCGGTTGGGCATGGCCGTCCACTGGGTCGAAGCCTTCTGGTTCTTTGCGTCCAGCGCGATTTGGCTGAGCGCGCGCCAGCCCAGCGGCCAAAGCCGGTTGTGTGTGTGGTCGAACGACAGGCGCGGCCCGGCATCGGTGCTCAGGCCCAGGCCGAACACGGCCTTTTGCAGCTTGGCCTCGCGCAGCTGCGCGATCACCGTGGCGTTTTCGGGGTCGCTGTTTTCGGTGTCGAGCATCAGAAATGCCGACTCGAAATAACCGCTGCTGGCCAGGCGCTGCTGGGCGTCGAGCAGCACGTCCTCGCTGTAGTCTGCGCCGATGGGCAGGCGCACGATGTTGCGAATGCCCTCGGCGTCGTAGCGCTGCACGCCGGTGAGCTTGAGCTGGCCAAAGCGGTACAGGGGGCCGGCGTCATAGGCCACGTGCAGGGTGGCGCGGTTGTCATCGGCGTCAATGCGCGCCTGGCTGTGGGCGATCTGCGCCGTCGGGTAGCGCCGGCGCTGCAGCACGCGCAGCCCCTCGCTCTTGGCGCTGTCCCAGGCCGACTGCGTGAAGGCATCGCCCGGCTTGAGCGACCAGCGCCGCTCAATGCGCTCGCGCTGCGGCTGGGCCTGGGCATCGCTGGCCATGGGCTCGGCAAATTCGATGCGGTGGCTGGCCACCGTGGTCTGCGGCCCCGGATCGACCTCGATCACGATGCGGCGCGGCGCCTGCTCCTGGCCTTGCTCCACGCGCAGCTCCAGCTGTGGATTGAAATACCCCAGCGCAGCGAGCAAATCGCGCGCATTGGTATCGGCCTCGGCCATCAGCCGGTTGAACTCCAGCTCGCGCAAATCCGGGAAATGCACATAGCGTTGCAACGCCAGGTGGCGCTCCAAGTGCTTGGCAATGTCGCGCTGGCTGCTGCGCACCTGCACCGTAAAAGACAGTGGCGCCTGCGCGCCCTGTTGCAGCTCGGCATCGTCGGCGGCGGCATCGTCTGCCGCATCGGCCGCCACATCCGTAGCGCCGCCTGCGGCAGCATCGGCGGCAGGCTGGGCACTGCCTGGGGCGGCGTCCATGGTCACATCGGTCATCGCATCGGCTGCGCTGCTGCGGCGCTGGGCGACGGGTAGGCTGGAGGCACCTGCGGCAGCGCCTGCAGGCACGGCCTGGGCTGCGACACCTTCCGTCTGGGCCTGCCGCGGCTGCTCAGACAGCGCGCCACACGCTGTCAACACCAGCGCAGCGACACCTGCCAGGGGCAAGCAGGCCCAGCGCTGCACGCTGGCCTGAGCGCCCCGTGAAAAAAATATACCTTTCATGGCCCCGTATTCTGACACTGGCCACCCGGGCATGCGGCCGCGTCCGGCAAAGGGCCTGTGCGAAGGAAGTGAACCCATTGGCCAGGCGATCATGCCGACCGTCTCCCCCCGAAAACGGTCGAGAACCTGCTCAAAATCCCGGCGCGAATGGGCAAGAAGCGGTTTGGGATGGGAAGCAATGCGCAAGCCGCAGATCGCCCCAATCCGCTTGCTTGCACACCGCACAAAGATTCATGAACAGGTTCTTACGGCTTCAGCGCCTGGGCAAAGCGCTGATTGACGGCGTTCCAGTTCACCACCTGCCACCACGCCTTGAGGTAATCGGCGCGCTTGTTCTGGTAGCGCAGGTAGTAGGCATGCTCCCACACGTCATTGCCCAGCAGCGGCGTGCCGCGCACTTCGGCCACGTCCATGAGCGGGTTGTCCTGATTGGGGGTGGAGCCGATGGCCAGCTTGCCTTCTTGCACGATCAGCCAGACCCAGCCGGAGCCAAAACGGCTGCCGCCTGCGGCATTGAAGGCCTGCTGCATCTGCTGCAACGAGCCAAAGTCGCGCTCGATGGCTTGCAGCAATTGCGCCGAGGGCTGGCCGCCCTTGCCTACCGGGGCCATGCTGGCCCAGAAGAAGTCGTGGTTCCAGGCGCCGCCGCCGTTGTTGCGCACGCCAGCGGGGAACTGGGAGATCTGCGCCATCAGCTGCTCCAGGCTGAGCTGGGCCAGCTTTGTGTTTTCGGCAGCAGCGCGGTTGAGGTTGTCGTAATAGCCGCGATGGTGGCGGCCCCAGTGGATTTGCATGGTCTGGGCGTCGATGACTGGCTCCAGCGCATCGGCCGCATAAGGCAAGTCGGCATGCTTGAACGGGCCGGCCACGGCCTGGGCAGACGCCGCCACGGCGGCTTGGGCATCGGTCGACATTGTTGGCGCCTTGCCATCATCGGCGGCATGCCCGCCCTGCGAAGCCAGCAGGGCCGCTGCAGCAGCGCAGCTCAGGCTCAGGCGGCGAAGGGTGAAGGTCTGCATAAGAGTCTCCTGTGCAAAGAGGCGTGAAGGGCCTTCATGGTACGGACGATTTGCACGAAGCGCAGCGCCTCGGGCATTTGCCCCACCCACATCACGCCTTGCCCTTGAGCGTGTTATGAACTTTCCGCCCCCCGCTCGGGCTGCCACAGCCACAGCGCCAGCAAGGTGGCGGCCAGCAATGCGGCGCTGGCGCTGGCCACGGCCACAAAGGCGCGCTCGAACGCGGCGCTGGCCGCTTGCTGCAGCGCATCCGCCCAGGGCGCGGGCAAGGTTTGGGCGGCCAGGCGCGCCTCATCCAGGCTGTCGTAAATCTGCGGCAGAGCGGCGTATGCGGGCGCATCGGGCAAATGCAGGCTGGCGGCGTACACCGCCGTCATCAGGCTGCCCAGCAGCGCCACGCCCAGCAGGCCGCCCAGCTCGTAGGAGACTTCCTCCATCGACGCGGCCATGCCGGCCTTGTCCTCGGGCGCGCCGAGCATGACGGCCGATGAGGCCCCCGTCACCGCCACGCCATAGCCGCCGCCCAGCAATGCCAAGGCCACCACCAGCGGCCAGCCCATGCCCTGATAAAGCGCCAGCGTGCCCAGCAGCCCGGCCATGCACACCGCCATGCCGCCGAGGATGACGACGCGCGGCCCGCCCCGCCCGGCCAGCGCGCCCGCCAGCGGCCCGGCGACGAATGAGGCCAGGGCCATGGGCAACATGTACAGCCCGGCCTGCAAGGGGCTGAGCGCGCGCACCAGTTGCAGCCATTGGCTGAATACGAGCTGGAAACCGATGAAGGCGATGGAGCACATCAGCGCCGCTGCCACGCCGCTGCCAAGCCCAGGCAGGCGCAGCAGGGAAAAGTCGATCAACGGATGGGCGATGCGCTGCTGGCGCCGCACGAACAGCAACAGCAGCGCCAGCCCCACGGCCGCAGCCAGCGCCAGCTGCGCCCAGGGCGGGCGCAGCTGGGCAGCAGCCTGGATGGCATAGGTCAGCCCCAGCATGCCCAGCAAGGCCAGCAGCGAGCTGGGCCAATCCCACACAGCGCGAGCCTGGCCTGCGCCCTGGCGCTGGCGATCGGGGCTGATGACGGCAAAGACCAGCCCCAGGCTGAGCAGCACCGCCGGCACATTGATGAGAAAGACCGAGCCCCACCAAAACCGCGTGAGCAAAAAACCGCCCAGCACCGGCCCCAACGCCGCGCCGCCCGAAGCAACGGAGGCCCAGATGCCAATGGCCAGGCCGCGCTCGCGCTCATCGACAAACGTCAGGCGGATCAGCGCCAGCGTGGCGGGCATCATCAACGCCGCACCGCAAGCCAGTGCAGCGCGCGCGGCAATCAACGAGGCCGCGCTGGGCGAGTACGCGGCCCACACCGAGGCCAGGCCAAACAGCGCCAGCCCGGCCGCAAACACCCGCCGGTGGCCCAAGCGGTCGCCCAGCGTGCCCGTGCCCGGCAGCAGGCCGGCCACCACCAGCGGGTACATGTTGACGATCCACAGCTTTTGCGCCGCGCTGGCGCGCAGCTCGTGCGTGAGGATGGGCAAGGCGGTGTAGAGCACCGTCATGTCGATGACGATGAGCAGCAACGCGCTGGAGAGCACCGCCAGCGCCAGCCAGCGCCGCGCGTCGGGCTTGTCCGGCCCTGCGGCCGGGCCAGGGCGAAGGGGCTTGTTCATCATCGGACTCCGGGTTTCAAAAATTATGGCTGTGGCCTTGGCTCACCCACCCAGCTCACACACACTCGATCACACCACGCCCCGTTCGCGCAGCGCGGCGATGGCGGCGGCATCCAGCCCCAGCTCCTGCAGCACAGCCTCGGTGTGCTGGCCAATGGCTGGCGGGGCATGGCGGTTTTGCACGGGCGTGGCCGAGAGCTTGATCGGGCAGGCCACCTGCGGTACCTGGCCGAGCTGGGCATGGGGCAATGTGAAGGCCATGCCGCGCGCCTGCACTTGCGCATCGGCAAACACGCCCGAGAGCGTGTTGATGGGACCGCAGGGCACGGCCTTGGCCTCCAGCGCGGCAATCCACTGGGCCGTGCTGCGCTGGCGGGTGAGGGCCTGCAGCAGGGGGATGAGCGCGTCGCGATGCTGCACGCGCTGGGCGTTGCTGGCAAAGCGCGCATCGGCGGCCAACTCGGGCGCGCCCGCTTCGGCGCAAAAGCGCTGGAACTGGCCGTCGTTGCCAATGGCCAGAATCATGTGGCCGTCGGCGGTGGGGAAGTCCTGGTACGGCACGATGCTGGGGTGGGCATTGCCCAGGCGGGCCGGGTCCTGGCCGGTGGCCAGGTGGCCCAGGGCCTGATTGGCCAGGCAGGCAACCTGCACGTCCAGCAGCGCCATGTCGATGTGCTGGCCCTGGCCGCTGTGCTCGCGCCAGGCCAGCGCGGCCAGGATGGCGTTGCTGGCGTACAGGCCGGTGAGGATGTCGGTCAACGCCACGCCCACCTTCATCGGCCCGCCGCCGGGCTCGCCATCGGGGCGGCCGGTCACGCTCATCAAGCCGCCCAGGCCCTGGATGAGAAAGTCGTAGCCCGCGCGCGGCGCGTAAGGGCCAGTCTGGCCAAAGCCAGTGATGGAGCAGTAGACCAGCCGTGGGTTGAGCGCAGCCAGGCTGTCGTAGTCCAGCCCGTACTTTTTCAGCCCGCCGACCTTGTAGTTCTCCAGCAGCACGTCGGCCTTGGCGGCCAGCTGGCGCACCAGCGCCTGGCCCTGGGGCTGGGTGATGTCGATGGCGATGGAGCGCTTGTTGCGGTTGGCGCAGAGGAAATAGGAGGCGGTGTCACTGGCCTGGCCCTGCGCATCCTGCGCCCAGGGCGGCCCCCAGTGGCGCGTGTCATCGCCCTGGCCGGGACGCTCGACCTTGATGACGTCGGCGCCCAGGTCGGCCAACAATTGGCCAGCCCACGGCCCGGCCAGGATGCGCGAGAGATCGAGTACGCGGATGTGCGAGAGAGCGCCTGTCATGGTGCAGTCCTTCCTTGTTGGGCAGGAAATGAAAACGGGCGGCCTGCGCCGCCCGGAACGACCAGCGCCTACGGCAAGCGCAGGCCCGGCAGATGTCAGTTGGCAAACGCGGCAATGCCGGTGATGGCGCGACCCAGGATCAGCGCGTGTACGTCGTGCGTGCCCTCGTAGGTGTTGACCACTTCGAGGTTGACCAGATGGCGCGCCACGCCAAATTCATCGCTGATGCCGTTGCCGCCGAGCATGTCGCGCGCCATGCGGGCAATCTCCAACGCCTTGCCGCAAGAGTTGCGCTTGATGATGGAGGTGATCTCCACCGGCGCCTGGCCTGCGTCCTTGAGGCGGCCGACCTGCAGGCAGGCCTGCAAGCCGATGTGGATTTCGCTGAGCATGTCGGCGAGCTTTTTCTGCACCAGCTGATTGGCCGCCAGCGGGCGGCCGAACTGCTTGCGGTCCAGCGTGTACTGGCGCGCGGTGCGCAGGCAATCCTCGGCTGCGCCCAGCGCGCCCCAGGCGATGCCGTAGCGCGCCGAGTTCAGGCAGGTGAACGGCCCTTTGAGGCCGCGCACCTCGGGGAAGGCGTTTTCTTCGGGCACGAAAACCTCGTCCATGACGATCTCGCCGGTGATGGAGGCGCGCAGCCCCACCTTGCCGTGGATGGCCGGCGCCGACAGGCCCTTCCAACCCTTTTCCAGCACGAAGCCACGGATCTGGCCTTCGTCGTCCTTGGCCCAGACCACGAACACATCGGCGATTGGGCTGTTGGTGATCCACATCTTGTTGCCCGTGAGCGAATAGCCGCCATCGACTTTGCGGGCCCGCGTGAGCATGGAGCCCGGGTCGGAGCCGTGGTTGGGCTCGGTCAGGCCAAAGCAGCCGATCCACTCGCCGCTGGCCAGCTTGGGCAGGTACTTCTGCCGCGTGGCCTCATTGCCGAATTCGTAGATGGGCACCATCACCAGCGAGGACTGCACGCTCATCATCGAGCGGTAGCCCGAATCCACGCGCTCGACCTCGCGCGCAATCAGCCCGTAGCTGACGTAGTTCAGCCCCGCGCCGCCGTATTGCTCGGGGATGGTCGCGCCCAATAGGCCAATGGAGCCCATTTCACGGAAGATGCCCGGATCGGTCTGCTCATTGCGAAACGCCATCTGCACACGCGGCGCCAGCTGCTCCTGGCAATAGGCGCGGGCCGCGTCTCGCACCTGGCGCTCGTCCTCGCTCAGCTGTGCGTCCAGCAGCAGCGGGTCTTCCCAATTGAAAGTGGCTTTGGTGGCGGCCATGCGGTCAGTCTCCTTATCGTTCGTTGCAAAAAAATGCCGCCGGCCGGGGCGCTGCAAAGGCGCGAGGCCCAACCAACGGTTTGAAGTTTGGCATTCTAGAGCGTGTGATGCACTTTGCGCCCCCCGCGCTGGCCCCAA
Organism: Vandammella animalimorsus; assembly: GCF_002288875.1. Classification (NCBI taxonomy): domain Bacteria; kingdom Pseudomonadati; phylum Pseudomonadota; class Betaproteobacteria; order Burkholderiales; family Comamonadaceae; genus Vandammella; species Vandammella animalimorsus. Next base: position 39,241 of record NZ_NTBH01000011.1, read on the forward strand.
AACCGTGTCATCGCAAGGCGGCGCGCGCGGCCAAGGCTGGCTGCCTTGGCAAGTGAGCCAACGCGGCGAGTGCATGGTTTTGGGGTCAGCCCGAAGGGAGAGCGCCTCGGCATGCGCATTGCGGCGTTGCCGTTTCCTTGCAGCCCGTCAGGCTGCGGCGCAAACGGCGCCTTGCACTGCACACGCCGGGGTGCTCTCGCGGGGGGCGCAAAGTGCATCACACGCTCTAGAAAGCCCAAACCCGGCCCACAAACGCTTTTTGGCACCTTCTTGACGAAATCTCTTCGCCCCAGACTCAAAGTTCTGCGCAAAGCCAGCAAAAAAAGTCAGCGTGGGGGATCGACAGTGCGCAAAGACTTGCATGGCAGGCGCTGGCGCGCGCTGCCCACAGGCTTCTGCGCGACAGCGAACTGGCCAGAGCGCAGATGCAAAACAAAAATGCTTGCAAGGCATACAAGCTTGCAAGCATTTTCAACGCCGCAGATTCCGGTTCTTGACCGAAACACCGCCGCAATACTGAATCTCAATAGCCCCTGAACTTCAGCGACGCTTGCCGCCCAGGAATTGCGCGCCGAACTTGAGCACATCGCCCATGTCCAGCTTGCCGTCGCCGTTCTGATCCAGAACGGCCCCCAGCAGGCCGCCTGCAGCGCCACCGCGCTGGCGCACTTGGCTGCGCTCGCGGCCCAGCAGCGAGCCCAGTGCATCGGCAGACGAAGCCCGGCCACTGGTGATTTGGCGCCCCAGATAGCCCATGACCAAGGGCGCCAGCATCAGCAGCAGCTTGTGCACCATGGCGCTGTCCAGGCCTGTGGCCTGGCTCAGACCGCTCTCCGCCTGGGCCTTCTTGCCGCCCAGGATGTGGCCCAGAATGCCCTCGGCATTGAAGCGGCCAGAAGGTGCGGGCGCGGCAGCAGCGCCACCCGCGCCGCCGAGCAAACCGCCCAGGGCGCCAGCCATGCCCGCGCCGCCAGCGCCGCCGAGCACGGCCCCCAGCAAGCCGCTCAGATCGGGCATGCCCGCTGCCGCCTGCGGCGCAGTCGCATGGTCGCGCTCCAGCGCGCCAAACAGCGCCTGCGCGCCTTCCGGTTGGGCGGCGTTCTGGCCCAAAGCGCCAAGCAGAAATGGCACGGCTGTTTCCACAGCGCTTTGCGTCTGCTGCTCGCTCACGCCCAGCTGCTGCGCCAACTGCGCCAGCGGCATGCCGCGCAATTGGGCAAGTAGATCATCGGTGATGGAAGTGGATGGGTTCATGGCAAAACTCCTAATCATCAACAGCTTGCTTTTCAACGGGCGGCCCGCTCCTGGCGCCAGCGCAGCCATTCAGCCAGCAGCACGCCCACGACACCCAGCGTAATGGCCATGTCGGCCACATTGAAGGCGGGGAAATGCGCCCCCCGCCAATGAAAGTCCAGAAAGTCCACCACATAGCCGTGGGCAATGCGGTCGATCACATTACCAATGGCGCCGCCCAGAATCAAGGCCAGCGCCGCCGAGGCCAGGCGTTGCTGGCCATGCGCACGCAGCTGCCAAAGGATAAACAGCGCCGCCAGTGCGGCAATGGCCACGAAAAACCAGCGCTGCCAGCCGCCTTGGCCGGCCAGAAACGAAAACGCCGCCCCGGTGTTGTGGGCCCGCACGATGTTGAAGAACTGCGTCACCGGCGTGAACTCGCCCCAGCGGTAATGCTGCAGGATCCACTGCTTGCTCAGTTGGTCGAGCACCACCACCAGCAACGCCAGCGCAAGCCAGCGCCAGAACGGGCGCGCCCCGTTGGCGGGCTGCCCAGAGGAAGAAGAGACACTCATAAATTGTCCAATCGTTGGAGCCGTCGCGGGCGCCGCGTCACCACAGCCACAGCAAGGCCAGCCCCAGCAGGATGCTGATCAGGCCCAGCCCGCGCACACTGGCTTGGCTTTGCTGCGCAATCTGCTGCATCCAGCGCTGCCAGGCGCCTGGCGCCAAAAAAGGCAGCAGGCCTTCAATGATGAACACCAGCCCCAAGGCCAGCAGCAAGGTTTCGGCGTGCATAGGGTCGTTGGGTCGGGCGCGGCCGTCGCGCAAAAAGCGGCATGGCCACGCGGCGGCCAAAGAAATGTCTGCACCAATTGCAGCGGCAAAGTGTGCGCTGCGCATTCGTGCAGGCCCTCCAAAAGGGTTTTGGCAAAGGGGTCTGGGCCGGGCGCACTGCGCCGGCGCGCCACTGCCATCAGGGCCTGCGGCCCTCAGCGCCAGGAGTGCGCATGGCCTTGAAGAACTCGGACTCGTTGGGGTCGAGCACCATCACATCGCCCGGCTTGCCCAGGCTGCTGCGGTAGGCCTGCAGGCTGCGGTAGAACTGGGCGAAGTCCGGATCCTGGCTGTAAGCCCGGGCAAAGGTTTCCGTGGCGGCGCTGTCGCCTTGCGCGCGGATTTCCTGAGCCTCGCGGTAGGCTGCAGCCAGGGTCTCGGTGCGCTGGCGGTCGGCATTGGCGCGGATGCGCTCGCCCTCGGCCTGGCCTTCGGAGCGCAGGCGGTTGGCCTCGCGGGTGCGCTCGGCCTCCATGCGCTTGAAGACGGATTCGGTGATGTCCTTGGAGTAGTCAACGCGGGTGATGCGCACATCAACGATTTCGATGCCCCAAGAGAGCTTGACGCGCGCCTGACCATGCTCGTCGAGCTCCACCTTGGCCTCGGCGGCCTGAACGCCGTCTTGCGCCACAGGCTGCTCAGCGCTGGTGGCGCTGGCGGCGTCCGATGCAGGCTTGCTGCCTTCGACGGGGCTGCCGCCAACGCTTTCGGACACCTGGCGCAGCACGTCCTGCATCAGGCCACGCCGATCCTCGGAGAGCAGCTGGCGCACGGTGCGGCGGTTGACTTCCTCCTGGAAGGCGCTGCGCACCACGCGGCCCAGCTGCGCGGCGCCGGCTTCTTCAGTCCGGCCCACGCTGCGGATGTAGGCCTCGGGGTCGGTGATGCGCCAGCGCACATACCAGTCGATCACCACCCATTGCTTTTCCTCCGTCAGCGTCGGCTCCAGCGAAGGGCTCTCCAACGTCAGCAGACGCTTGTCCAGATAGTCCACCGTCTGGAACGGCGCTGGCAGCCACTTGACGTGCAGGCCCGGCTGCTTGACGACGCGGCTGATCTCACTGAGGTGGTACACCACCCCGTAGCGGCGCTCGTCCACGACGAACAGCACCGAGCTGGCCGCTGCCAGCAACAGCAGCAGCGACACCACCCAAAACCCAATTCGATTCATGATTGATTCCTCTTGCTAAGGGCTGCGTTCAGCGCGATTCCCGGGTGGGGCGGCGAGCGCCCTGCGGCGCGGCCGGGGCGTAGCCCGCGCTGGGCGCGGCGGGTGCACTGGCGGCCTCGGCGCTGGCCGTGCCTTCTGCGGCGGCCGCGTGGCTGCGCACTGCGGCGGCGGCGCTTTGCTCCATCAGCTTGTCCAGCGGCAAATAGACCAGGTTGTTGCCGCCATCGCCGCCGTCGAGCAGCACCTTGCTGCTCTTCTTGTAGATCTCCTCCATGGTCTCCAGGTACATGCGCTCGCGCGTGACGGCCGGTGCCTGGCGATAAGCGCCCAGCACGGCCGAGAAGCGCGCGGCATCGCCCTCGGATTCGGCCATCACGCGCAGGCGATAGCCCTGGGCTTCCTCCTTGATGCGCGCGGCCTCACCGACGGCGCGCGGGATGATGCGGTTGGCGTAGGCCTCGGCGTCGTTCTTGGCGCGCTCGCGCTCCTGATCGGCGCGCAGCACGTCGTCGAAGGCTGCGCGCACACTCTCGGGCGGCAGCACGCCGCTGTCCTGCATGTTGATGGCCACCACCGTCACGCCCAAGCGGTAGCGATCCACAATCTCCTGCATGATTTCGCGCACGCCAGGGGCGATTTCGGCGCGGCGGTTGGCCAGGGCCTCGTCCATGGTCATATCGCCAATGACTTCCCTCACCGCCGTCTCGGCCGCAGACACCAGGGCGCCCTGCGGGTTTTGCGCATTGAACTTCCAGTTCTCGGCATTGGTGATGCGGTATTGCACGTTAAAGCGCACCTCGACGATGTTCTCGTCCTTGGTCAGCATGGCGTGCTCGTTCAGGCCCGTGGCCGGCAGCATATTGTTCGAGCCCACGGCCAGCGGCTGGATGCGCATGTCCACAATCTCATGGCTGCCAATGGGCGAGGGCAAGCGGTAGCGCAGGCCAGCTGGCACGGTGCTCTGGTACTTGCCAAAGCGCAAGATGACTGCGTTGTGACCTTCCTGCACCACAAAAAAGCCCGAGGCCAGCCACAGGCCCAGCAGCACCACGGCCACCAGTGACACCAAGCCGCCAGAAATGCTAGGCGGCTTGAAACCGCCAGGCATGCCACCTCGCGGGCCGCCCGGCGGGCGGCGTCCGCCCTGGCCCCCCAACAGGTTGGAGAGCTTGCGGTTCAAATCCCCCATCAGCTCACTCAGATCGGGTGGCTGCTGCTGCCCGCCCCGGGGGCCGCCTTGCGGGCCTGCAGGGGGGCGAGGCGGCATCGGTGGCGGTGGGGAGGGCGGCGGCGGAGGCAAGGCATCGCCCTGATCAGCGCCCCCAGCGCCATTGCCGCCGCGCGCACCACTGCCGGACTGGCCAGCCCCCGCATCCCTGCCCCAGCCTGGGTCGTTGAGGTTCAACAGGGCGCGCAGCCGCTCCAGAAAGCGCGCCAAACCTTGGCGGCGTGGTAATGCAGTCATTCACTCAGTCTCGTTGGTTGAATCTCGTGTGGCGCGCACTGCGCATGGCCGGGCCAGAAGGCGCACGGCGCCATGCAGGGCGCCAGGCCGTGCAAGCCACCGGCTTGCGCGCAGGCCTCCGCTTGGCGGCAAAAGCCGCGATTGTGCCCAAAAAGCACAGGGCTCAGGTATTCCCCAGGCCATTACAGGGCATCGCTGCCCGAGGCTCCTGCCTGCGCATCGCCCGCCCCTTGGATGCCCTCTTCCGATGCCCGGCCATCGGCCTCGTGCGAGCCATCATCGCCCCGATACTGCAGGCACCACTGGGCCAGGGCCTGGCGCAGGCCATCGAGCCCCTGGCCGGTCTGGGCACTGATGAACACGCGCGGCACCTGCACGCCGCCCATCTCCATGGTGTCGCGCAGGCTGCGCGGCTGACGCTCGGGCGGCAGGCTGTCGATCTTGTTGAACACCAGCAGCTGCGGGATTTGCGCTGCGCCAATTTCTTCGAGCACTTTTTGCACCTGCTGCACCTGCTCGGGGAATTGCGCATTGGCCGCATCCACCACATGCAGCAGCAGGTCGGCATCGACCGCTTCTTGCAAGGTGGCTTGAAAGGCCTCGACCAGGCCGTGCGGCAAATCGCGGATGAAGCCCACCGTATCCGACAGCGACACGGCCATGCCCGCCTCTTGCAAATACAGCTGGCGGGTGGTGGTGTCCAGCGTGGCAAACAGCTGGTCGGCCGCATAGCTGCGGGCCTTGACCAGCGCATTGAACAGCGAGGACTTGCCCGCGTTGGTGTAGCCCACCAGCGAGATGCTGGGCACTTGGTTGCGCTGGCGCTGGCGGCGCTGCGTGCTGCGCTGCTTCTTGAGCTTGGCCAGGCGATCGCGCACGCGCTTGATGGCGTCGCCAATCATGCGTCGGTCCAGCTCGATCTGCGTCTCGCCCGGGCCGCCGCGCGCGCCGATGCCGCCGCGCTGGCGCTCCAGGTGCGACCAACGCCGCACCAGGCGCGTGCTCAGATACTGCAGCCGGGCCAGCTCAACCTGCAGTTTGCCTTCGTGGCTGCGGGCGCGCTGGGCAAAAATTTCCAGGATCAAAAACGTGCGGTCGTACACCGGCAGGCCAATCTCGCGCTCCAGGTTGCGCTGCTGCGCAGGGCTCAAGGCCTGGTCGAAGATGATCTCGCTGGCGCCATGGCCCATGGCCAGGGCCTTAAGCTCCTCGACCTTGCCCTTGCCGATGAACAGCGCCGCATCGGGGAATTTGCGCTTGACGACGATGCGCTCACACGGCTGCAGGCCCGCCGTCAGCGCCAGCTGCGCCAGCTCATCGAGTTCATGGTCGAAATGGGCCTCGCCAAAATCCACCCCGACCAGCACGGCCGTAGGCGTTGGCTCAGGGGTGATGGCAAACGTGTTCTTGCTCAAGACGGATCAGGTTCCTGTACGGGCATGGCGCATGCCATGCATTGGGCGGGACAAAAAACTCAGGGCCTGCTGCTGCGCAGACAGGCCCTGGGTCGAAAGCAGCGCAAACCGAAGGCCAGACTGACCAGGTGACGCATGCCTCAGGGAGGCGCTGCGCCACCGGCCTGGCCCAGGCCATCATCAGGCCTGGCCTGCTGCTTTCTTCTCTGCCGCGCCGGATTGCTCGGCCGACAGCGAGGCAAAGTTGACCGGGCGGGCCGGCACGATGGTCGAAATGGCGTGCTTGTAGACCATCTGCGTGACGGTATTGCGCAGCAGCACCACGTATTGGTCGAAGGATTCGATCTGCCCTTGCAGCTTGATGCCGTTGACCAGATAGATCGACACCGGGATGTGCTCACGGCGCAGGGCATTCAAAAAGGGATCCTGCAACAATTGGCCTTTATTGCTCACGATATAGCTCCGTGTTGAAGAGGCCTGGGCAGGCCTCCTGGGGCGGGCCTCAAGCGTTAGTCTTGAGAACCTGTTCTAAGAAGAAAACGAAAGGCGGCACCTTAACACAGTGCTGCTACTTACGTGCAAACCCGCAGGCTTTTGCGCCATTTCTTCAAGCCTGCCTTCGGAGACAGGTGCCGCAGGCGGTAAAAAAACCGCGCAGCGCAAAGCTCAGGACTTGTCCGCGTAGGGGTTGTCGCTGGTGCGCAGCTCGATGCGCAGCGGCGTGCCCTCAAGCTTGAAGGCCTTGCGGAACCAGGTTTCCAGAAAGCGCCGATAGGCCTGATCCAAATGGTCCAGCGAGTTGCCGTGGATCACGATCACCGGCGGGTTCATGCCGCCCTGGTGGGCATAACGCGGCTTGGGGCGGAACATGCCGCTCTTGCGTGGCGCCTGGTATTGCACGGCTTCTTGCAGCAAGCGCGTGAGCTTGGCCGTAGGCATTTTGCGTGTGGCCGCAGCATAGGCCGCGTCGATGGCCTTCCACAAAGGCTCCAGCCCCTGGCGCTTGAGCGCCGAGATGTGCTTGACCGGCGCAAAGCGCATGAAGCCCAGGCGCAGCTCCAGCGACCGCGCCAACTGCTCGCGCTGGTAGCGATCCAGCGCATCCCATTTGTTGATGGCCACGACCACAGCCCGCCCAGACTCCAGGATGAAGCCGGCGATGTGCGCATCCTGATCGGTCACGCCCTGCGTGGCATCGATGACCAGCACCACCACCTGCGCGCCCTCGATGGCCTGCAAGGTCTTGACCACGGAGAACTTCTCCACCGCCTCGAACACCTTGCCTTTGCGACGCAGGCCGGCGGTGTCGATCAGCTCATAGCGCTGCGCGCCGCGTTCGATGGGCACGCGAATGGCGTCGCGCGTTGTGCCCGGCATGTCGAAAGTCACCAGCCGATCCTCGCCCAACCAGGCATTGATCAGCGTGGACTTGCCAGCGTTGGGCCGGCCAGCCACAGCAATGCGGATGGGCGCGGCTTGTTCTTGGGCGTCGCCATCGGCGGCATCGCCTGGCTGCGGCTCGGGCGGCAGCTGCTCGGCGGCCAGCTCCAGCAGATCGCGCACCCCCTGACCATGCGCGGCCGAGACGGCATACACCGGCCCCAGGCCCAGCTCATAGAACTCAGACAGCTGCGCGCCGCTTTTCATGCCCTCGGCCTTGTTGGCCACCAGCAGGCAAGGCTTGCCCAGACGGCGCAGGTAGCGCGCAATTTCCTGATCCTGTCCGGCCAGGCCGGCGCGCACATCGACCAGGAACATCACCAGGTCGGCCTCGGCAATCGCCTGCTGCGTCTGGCCAGCCATCTTCTCGAAGATCGCACCTTCGGCGCTGTCCTCCAGCCCGCCAGTGTCCACGACGATGAACTGGCGCGCCCCCCAGCGCGCCGTGCCGTAGTGCCGGTCGCGCGTCAGCCCGGCGAAGTCGGCCACGATGGCATCACGCGTGCGCGTGAGACGGTTGAACAGCGTGGACTTGCCCACATTGGGCCGGCCCACCAAAGCAATGACCGGGAGCATGGCAATCGTCCTTGGTTGTTGAAGCAGGTGGCGGGCCTGCCCCCCCTCAGCCGCTCAATCGAGCTGGGCGGGGCATGGCCCTGGGCGCCGTGCGCAATCCATCGCCCGGCGTCAATCGGGCCTGAAACCGTACACCGTGCCGTTGTTGCTGATGGCAATCAGCGTATTGCCCGCATACACCGGCGCGATACGCAAGCCTGAGCGGTTGGTCTGGAAACGGTTGAGCGGGCTGCCATCACTGCCTTCGAGCAAATGCAGCCAGCCGCTGGCATCGCCCACGGCCAGCACGCGACCCAGGCGCAGCGGCGCAGTCAACTGGCGGTACTGGAGCCGGTCAGACAGCCATTGCTGATGCCCATCCTGCCGGCTCCAGGCCTGAATGCGACCTGTGGCATCGACGCTGTAGACCGTCTGTCCATCGCCATGCACCCCCACTGCGCCATTGAGGCGCTGGCTCCAACTCGTGCTGCCCGAGCGTGCATCGACGCAGCCAATGGCCGCCTGGAAGGCCTGCACGCACAGGCTGGAATCCTCGCGGCTGAAATGGCCAACCACGTCCACCAGGCGCTCGATGTCGTTGATGCCGCGCGGCACGGCCACGTTGGCCTCCCAGCGCAACGTGCCTGTATCTGGATCAATGCCGACGACGCGGCCCGAAAAGCCCGCCACCAGCGTATCGCCCACGGCCGTCAGCAGCAGGGCCTGCTGCAGCGCCAGGCTTTCTTCATCGTCCGCAGGGCGATCCCAGATCAGCGCGCCATTGTCGGCATCCAGCGCCAACAGCGCGCGCTCGGCCGTGATGACAAAAACCCGCCCGCCGGCCACCAACGGCGGCGTGAACGAACGCCCAGGCAGGGCATAGCGCCACAGCACCTGGCCGTCGCGCAAGGCCACAACCTCATTGCGCGCGCTGATGACGGCAAAGGTTTGGCCATCGCCACCGACGCCAGCCACCAGGCGCTCGCCCACGCGGGCCTGCCAGAGCTGCTCGCCCGTGGTCGGCTGCAGGCTCATCACCGTGCCCGATGCCGTGGCCAGTGTGACCGAGAGCTGGTGCACCAAGGGCTGCAGCTCAATGTTGCCCAGATTGCCAATCTGCGCCGTCCAGACCTGGCTGGCGGCAAAGCGCGCTTCGTTGGGCTCGAGCTCGCGCGGCTTGGGGGCCTTGCTGCTGCTGAACATCGCACAGGCCGCCAATTGCCCGGCCAGCGCCAGCATGGCCAGCGCGCGAGCGGCGCGGCGCACCGGCACACGCGGGAAACGCAGCGAAGAGAAAGAGAAAGCAGTCATCTCTGGACTCCAAAAATCGATACGCGCCGACCTGCCCCGGCAGCGGGCCGGCCGACTCCGGCAACCCCGGCGGCCTTTGGCGGCACAGGCAGCCTGCGGCCTACCGCTCTGCCCCAATCAGGAGCTGGCGCGGGCCGCAGCAGGCGCCTGGGCAGCAGCAGCGGGCTGCTGACCCAGCGCCGTCAGCTTGCTTTGCACGACGCTGCGGTAGTGGCTGAACGGCCCCAGCCCGTCGAAAGCGGCCTGGTAGGCGCTGATGGCCTCCTGCGTCTTGCCTTGGCCAAGCAGAATGTCGCCACGGCGGTCGTCGCGCAGTGGCCTGAATTCATAGGGGAAGCTGTGCGCATCCAGCGCGGCCAGCGCCTGCTCGCCCTGCTCCTGCTGCATCTGCACCGAAGCCTTGTGCAGCACGGCCAGGGCTTTGAAGCCCTCATCCTTGCTGTGGCGGGCCAGCCAATCAAAAGCCTGTTCGGCAGCAGCCCAATCCTGCTGTTGCACCAGGTGTTTGCCTGCCAGCAGCGTGGCCTGGCTGGCCTGGGCCGTCTTGGGGAAGCTCTGCTGCAGGGCCTGCAGGCTTTGCTGCACGACCGCCTGCTGGTTCTGCACCGTGGCCTGCAGAACCTGGTCGTACAGCACTGCGGCCTTGGCCGCCTGGCTGCGCTGCCAGTACTGGTAGCCATTGAGCCCGGCCACCACGGCCACGATGGCCAGCAGCGCGGCGCTGATCAAGTTGCCCCAGCGATCCCAGAAGTGCTTGAGGGTCGCCAGCTGTTCCTGTTCCTGTAAATCGTATTGCTGCATTGCCATTGGAATGGGGTTGGATCAAGCCCTTGCGGCGCAAGGGCGGCGGCTGTTGTGCCGCAAGCGAGGCAGCAGGCGCCTGCCTGTTGCCCAAGGGGGCTGGCGCTCACGCAGCCAGCGGCGATTGTATGCGCGCGGCCAACCCCGCCAGATCGGCCAGCGGGCACAGCTGCTGCGCCGCCGCGCCCTCCTGCCCCGGCGCGGCCCGCAAGGGCTTGAGGGCCACTTCGCCGCGCGCCAGCTCGTCGGCGCCGAAGATCAGCGCGAAGCGCGCGCCGCTGGCGTCGGCCTTTTTGAACTGGCTCTTGAAGCTGCCCATGCCCTGGGCCGAATCGGCGCTGGCGTGCATTTGCACGGCCACGCCAGCGGCGCGCAATTGGGCCAGCACGGCCATGACTTGCGGCAGGCTGGCCGCGTCGGGCACCACGGCGTAGACATCGGGCACGGCCTCGGGCGGGGTCACTCCCTCTTCCTTGAGCAGCTCCAGCACGCGCTCCACGCCCAGCGCCCAGCCCACGGCCGGGGCGGGCTTGCCGCCGATTTGCTCGATCAGGTAGTCATAACGGCCGCCGCCGCAGATGGTGCCCTGCGCGCCCAGCGATTCGGTGATGAACTCGAACACTGTGAGGTTGTAGTAGTCCAGCCCGCGCACCAGGCGCGGGTTGATGCGCCAGGGCACGCCGTTGGCGTCCAGAATGGCCTGCACGGCCTTGAAGTGCGCCAGCGAGGCTTCGCCCAGGTAGTCCATGAGCTTGGGCGCGCCTTCGGCCAGCGCCTGCATGGCGGGGTTCTTGGTGTCCAGAATGCGCAGCGGGTTGCTGTGCAGGCGGCGGCGCGCGTCTTCGTCGAGCTGCTCGGCGTGCTGCTCGAAGTAGGCGATCAGCGCGGCGCGGTGCGCGCGGCGCTCCTCGGGCTGGCCCAGGCTGTTGAGCTCCAGCCGCCAGTTGCGGATGCCCAGCTCGCGCCACAGCGCCACGGCCAGCAGGATGAGTTCGGCGTCCACCTCCGGCCCGCCAAAGCCCAGCGCCTCGGCGCCGATCTGGTGGAACTGCCGGTAGCGGCCGCGCTGCGGGCGCTCGCGCCGGAACATGGGGCCCATGTAGTACAGGCGCTTGCCGCCGTCGTAGAGCAAGTTGTGCTCCACCGTGGCACGCACCAGGCCGGCCGTGCCCTCGGGGCGCAGCGCCAGGTGCTCGGCGCGGCCGTGTTGGTCGGCGCGGTCCTCGAAGGCGTACATCTCTTTTTCGACGATGTCCGTCACCTCACCAATACCGCGCACGAACAGCGCCGTGTGCTCCATGATCGGCAGGCGCACGTTGCGGTAGGCGTGGCCCGCCATGACGCGGCGCACCGCGTCCTCCAGCCACTGCCAGCGGCTGGATTCGGGCGGCAGGATGTCGTTCATGCCTCTGACGGCTTTAAGTGCGGGGGCTTTGTCTTTGGACATGGGATTGTCGGGATACTTTATCGATCGATATTTCGGTTGCTGTGATCTGTAGTCATGGTGCATCGGCGGTGCCGGCTATCCAGTGCAGATCGGTCTGGGCCAAAGCTTTAGGGAACAGGTATTCCCCGCCAAGTACTGGTAAATCCAGCAGCTGCCAACTGGGGTTGAAGTCGGTTTGCGCTTGTACGGCGTCCAGCAGCAAAGTGGTGCAGTAAAGTGGGGAAGAGTTGCGACCGGTCAAAAGAAAGCGTTCGCCCAACCGGGCTGCAGCATGATGGGCACTGGCTATGCGCTGCGCTGCATTCATAAAGAGGGGGCGGGCCACGGCCAGACGGTCAGCCACCTCTGCGGATGCGAAAGCATCCCAGCCGGTGAAGATCACTTGATCGGGGTTTGTGGGGTCATCGTCGGTGGTCGCGTGTGCAATGAGAATGTGCGGGGTCGTTTGCACCACGATGCCGACATGGGAAAAAGCGCTGCCACTGAACGCGCGTATCCATCGGCTATCGCTCGATATGCCGCCACGAAAAATCCAATCCCCCACTTGAATGTCGCCTGGCACGGCCAGAATGGGGCCGCGAAGCACATGTGAAGCCGGAGTTGAGGCATTGAGGGTTAGCGCCAAGCTCAAAGCTGCGCCGACAACAGACGCTAACCGATGCCGCATCAGAGACGGACTTTCCACTTTCCATCGACTTTGATGGTACGGACGTTTTCTTGCTTTTCACTGTTTTTGAAGATCGCCCGCACCCGCACTTGAACCAAGTTGGGATCTCTAGGGCTGATTTCGGCGGATATGACATCGGCGCTTTTGAAGCCACCTAATTGCTCTTCAGCCTTGGCTTTGGACTCAGCAGCCTTGGCGCGCAGCTTACCTTCCACCAGCTCTGCTTCGCCAGCTTTGGCGCTGCCAGGGATGTGTACCAGCTTGACAATGGTATCGGCGTCGCCTTTGTAGGCTGCTTCAACAAATGCTTTGGCCACAGCCTCGGGCGAGCTTTGGGTGCCTGAGCAGGCGATCAACACGCATGCTGTCACCAGCATAGCCATCAGAGTAATCCCTCTTTGCAGAGTCATTGAATTCCTTCGGTTGTCTATTGTCTTAGTGGTTCAGCTCGTCGCAGTTGCGCCATAGCGGCGCTCGACGTACTCGCTGACGATGCGGTGGAACTGCTGGGCAATGTCCTCGCCCTTGAGGTGCATGGCTTTTTCGCCGTCGATGAAAACGGGGGCTGAGGGGGCTTCACCGTTACCGGGCAGGCTGATGCCGATGTCGGCGTGCTTGCTCTCGCCCGGGCCGTTGACGATGCAGCCCATGACGGCCACCTTCATGTTCTCCACGCCCGGATAGCGCGCGCGCCACAGCGGCATTTGCGCGCGCAAGAAATCGTCGATCTGCTTGGCCAGCTCCTGGAAGGTGGTGCTGGTGGTGCGCCCGCAGCCCGGGCAGGCGGTGACGCTGGGCACGAAGGTGCGCAGGCCCAGGGCCTGGAGGATCTCAGCGGCGACCACGACCTCCTGCGTGCGCGCCTCGCCCGGCTGGGGCGTGAGGCTGACGCGGATGGTGTCGCCAATGCCTTCCTGCAATAGCAGCGACAGCGCCGCAGCCGAGGCCACAGTGCCTTTGGCGCCCATGCCGGCCTCGGTCAAGCCCAGGTGCAGCGGGTAGTTGCAGCGGCGCGAGAGTTCGCGGTACACAGCCACCAAGTCCTGCACGCTGCTGACCTTGCAGGAGAGCACGATTTGCCCGGCGGCCATGCCCAGCCTTTCGGCCTTTTGCGCCGAGTCCAGGGCCGATGAGATCAGCGCCTCGTACATGACCTGGCGCGTGTCCCAGGGCTGGGCGCGCTGCAGGTTTTCATCCATCAGGCGTGCCAGCAGCTCCTGATCCAGGCTGCCCCAGTTCACGCCAATGCGCACGGGCTTGTCCCACTTCAGCGCAGCCTCGATCATCTGGCCGAACTGGATGTCGTGGCGCGCACCCTTGCCCACGTTGCCGGGGTTGATGCGGTATTTGGACAGGGCCTGGGCGCAGTCGGGAAAGTCGCTCAGCAGCTTGTGGCCGTTGAAATGGAAGTCACCCACCAGCGGCACGTGCACGCCCATGCGGTCGAGCTGCTCGCGGATGTGCGGCACGGCCTCGGCGGCTTTGTTGGTGTTGACGGTGATGCGCACCAGCTCCGAGCCGGCCTGCGCCAGTTCCTTGACCTGGATGGCCGTGGCGATGGCGTCCTCGGTGTCGGTGTTGGTCATGGACTGGATGCGCACCGGCGCGCCCCCGCCCATGGTGACAACGTGCTCGCCCCAGCGCACCTGCGCCTGCAGGGAGTGGTGCGGGCGCGGCTCGGACAGTGCAATGGGCGTGGCCTGAGCCGCATTCATCACGGCGACACCTCAAAACGCGCCACATTGCCGCGCGCAAAGGGCTGCAGGTCGAAGGGCTGGCCCTTGACGGTGACCTTGACGGCATCGGCGCGGCCAATCTCCACGCGCAGCGGCGGCTCGTTGGTGATGGCGATTTCACGCCCCTTGGGCAGCGTGCTCTGGTGCAGGATGGCGTTGGAGGCGTCGCGAATCTGGATCCACACCGACTCCTGCGCCTGGATGTGCAAGGTGTGCGCCGGCGCTGCGGCGGCGGTGGCTTCGCCCGCCCCTGCGGCAGCATTGGCAGTGGCTGGCGCAGCCGCCGAAGACGCTTGCCCAGCGGCCGTGTCGGCACCAGCCTGACCAGGGCCTGCAGGCGCGTTGGCCGGGCTGTTGTCCTCTTCGTCCGGTTTGTCCTCAGGCTCTTCCGGCGCCTGGGCGGAGCGCGGCTCAGCCCCAGCGCCAGCATTCAGGCCAGGGATGTGCAGCGGCTGGCTGCGCAGGCCGTCGGCCGTGCTTGGCGCATCCGCTGCCTCGGACATGCCCGAGACTTCGCCCGAAGTCGCCCAGCCCAGGCGCTGCTGAATCTGTGGCCAGAAAAAGACCGCCAGAGCAGCCAGCAGCAACAGTACGCCAAGCACCCAGGCCGAGCGTGGAATGCCCGCAGATGGCGGCTTGCGCTCCCCGCCCAACGCGGGTTGTTCCGTGGCCTTGAAGGCTCGGTTCAGGCCATCGGAGTCACGCGCCAGACGTGGTGCATGGGCGCTGGGGAACAATGCCATGACGGGCTGCGCATCCGCGCCCAGCAAGCGGCAGATGCTCAATGCCAGCGCGCGGGTGAAGACCATGTCGGGCAGCATGGCGTAGTCGTCGCGCTCCAGCGCCTGGAGCTTGTCCACCGGCACCTTCAGCACGGCCGCCAGCTCGGGCAGGCTGACCTCGCGCTCCATGCGGTAATAGGCCAGCAACCCGCCCGGGGTTTTGAAGGACTCGATCGAGGGCTTGTTCAAGCCAGGCATGGCCTGCCCGTCCAGCTGCGCTTCGTCCTGGGCTGCAGCCATGGCAGTTTCATCGGCTGCCGCATCGTCGGCCGACGCCGCTGTGCGGGCTGATTCGTAATCACTCATAGAAAGCCCCACGCTCATACAGGGCGAACTCGCGCGAGTTCGGGAAACGGTGCGCCAGCACGCTGCCGAGCTCGCGCACGCGGTCGCGCCGGCCCAGCGCGTTCTCTACCTTGATGCCCAGCCACAGCGTCTCGGCATTGGCCAGGTCGGAGCCATTGAGGCGGCGCAAATAGGTCTGTGCATCGGCCACGCGCCCGGCGTGATAGAGCATGCTGGCCAGGTTGTAGGCCACGATGGGGTTGTTGGGATCGACTTCATAGGCGCGCTGCAGCGTGGCCATGGCCGCGCCGGCCTTGCCAGCGCTTTGCTGGCACAGGCCCTTGGCCATGAGCGTACGCGCCGAGGCGGTATAGCCCGGCACGGCCAATACGCGATCGAAGTAGCCTTCAGCATCGGCATAGCGGCCTTGACGGCACAGGATCCAGCCGTAGTTGTGCAGTGCATCGGGGTCGTTGCCGCGCTCGCGCATGACGCGCGCGTAATCGGCCTCGGCGGCGGCAAAGTTGTGTTGATCGGCGTAGATCATGCCGCGCAGCATGTAAGCCTCGACCATGTGCGGCGCAATGGACAGCACGTGGTTGATTTCCTCCAGCGCGACGCTGCTGCGCCCGGCGCGCAGGTATTCGGAGGCCAGCTCCAGGCGCACCTTGGCCGCGCGCTGGGCATCGGGCTCGGATGCTGCGGCTGCTGCGCCCGGCGTGGCCACCGGCACGGATGAGCGCGTGTACGACGTCTGGCAGGCCGTCAGGCCCAGGGCAGCTGCCGCCAGGGCCAATGCCGCAGGCAAGCGCCAGAGAGGGTGGCGAGGTTTCATGCGTTGGTCTCCAAACGATAGGCCGGGCCTGGCGCCATGGCTGGGCCAGTTTCCGGGGCTGCCTGTACAGCGGCCTGCAAGGCAGCAGGTTGGCGCTGGCGCTGCATGCGCACCAGCGCATGGGTGCGATCCTGCACTTCGCCAGCCAGTTGGCCGCAAGCGGCGTCGATGTCGTCGCCGCGTGTCTTGCGCACGGTCGTGACGATGCCCGCCTCCAGCAGCACCTGCGCAAAAGCCTGCACTCGCTGCGGTTTCGAGCACTTCAGGCCCGAATCGGGAAACGGATTGAACGGTATCAGATTGAGCTTGCACCAGCCCGTGTCCTGGCGAGCGCCGCCTGGCGCGCCGCTCAGCAGCTCGACCAGCGCGCGGGCATGGGCATCGCTGTCGTTGACGCCATCGAGCATGCAGTATTCGAAGGTGATGAAATCACGCGGCGCGTATTGCAGGTAGCGCCGGCAGGCGGCCATCAGCTCGGCCAGCGGGTACTTGCGGTTCAGCGGCACGAGCTGGTCGCGCAGCGCATCGCTTGGCGCGTGCAGCGACACGGCCAGCGCCACGGGCACGCTTTGACTGAGGCGGTCCATCATCGGCACGATGCCCGAGGTGGATACCGTCACGCGGCGGCGCGAGAGGCCATAGGCGTTGTCATCGAGCATGGTGCGCAGCGCCGGCACCAACTGGCCATAGTTTTGCAGCGGCTCACCCATGCCCATCATCACCACGTTGGTGATGATGCGCTCATCGCGCGCAAAACGGCGGCGCAGCGTGTGCTCGGCATACCAGAGCTGGGCGATGATTTCGGCGCTGCTGAGGTTGCGGCTGAAGCCCTGGTGGCCCGTCGAACAGAAGCGGCAGCCAATCGCGCAGCCAGCTTGCGAGGACACGCACAGCGTGGAACGGTCGCGCTCGGGGATGAACACGGCCTCGACCGCATTGCCCTGGCCCACATCGAACAGCCATTTGATCGTGCCATCGCGCGAGACCTGTTCGGCCAACACCGGCAGCGCCTGCACCTGAGCCTGCTCGTGCAGTTTGGCGCGCAGCGACTTGGCCAAGTCGGACATGGCATCGAAATCGGCCACGCCGCGCTGGTGAATCCAGCGGTAGAGCTGCGTGGCGCGAAAGCGCTTTTCCCCCAATTGCGCGCACCATTGCACCAGGGCCTCATGGTCCAGCCCCAGCAGGGAAACTTTCTGCGCAACGGGAGAGCTCATTGGCTAATGTGTGTGATCCGGATGCCAGTCCTGCAGAGCCGCAAGCGCGGGCATCGGGAAGAAAAAAAACAAGCGACTGGGACAGCCCGCGCCCATGCGCGGGAGTGTCGCACATCAGCACCGCCACCGACAGGCGCCGCCGCCGTGAAAGAGCGGCGCCGCCCAAAAAAGGTTCCGGTGCGTTCTGCCAAAGCAGCCAGACGCACCGGATAGGCCATCAACGCGAATAGATGTTCAGGCCAGGGAAGAAGAAGGCCACTTCGACCTGGGCGGTCTCGGCGGCGTCCGAGCCATGCACGGCGTTGGCGTCGATGCTGTCGGCGAAATCGGCGCGGATGGTGCCGGCGTCGGCTTTCTTCGGATCGGTAGCGCCCATCAGCTCACGATTCTTGGCGATGGCGTTCTCGCCCTCGAGCACCTGCACCATGACGGGGCCGGAGACCATGAAATCCACCAGATCCTTGAAGAAGGGGCGCTCCTTGTGCACGGCGTAGAACTGCTCGGCCTCCTGGCGCGAGAGGTGCACCATGCGCGCGGCGGCGATCTTCAGGCCGGCGTTCTCGAAGCGGGCATAGATTTGACCAATGACGTTTTTCGCCACGGCGTCGGGCTTGATGATGGAAAGGGTGCGTTCGATTGCCATAAGGGTTCCCAATGGGTTGAAAGAAACGGAAAAAACCCGTGATTCTAACTTTTTGCCGCCCGATGTGCCGCGCCGGCATCAGAGCCAGCCCAGCCGCTCAGCGCCTGTGCCACCAATAGGCCATGGCCCAGTTCTCCAGCACCTGCACATACGGCGGCATGGGCGCTTGAAAGGCCAGGCGCTGGGCGTTGTACACAACGCGGAAGTTGCTGGCGTACCAAGCGGGCACCATGACGTTTTCGGCGGTGACGACGCGCTCCAGCGCGCGGCAGGCGGCCTGGTAGTCGGCCTGGGTGCCTGCCTGCACCATGCGGGCGATGAGGGCGTCCACCGCCGGGCTTTTCAGGCCGCTGTAGTTGGCCGAGCCGTTTTGATCGGCCGCAAAGCTGCCAAAGAGCTGGGCGTATTCCTGGCCGGGGTTGTGCGTGCCCTGGATGTTCAGCGAGGTGATGTCGTAGTCGAAAGCGTCCATGCGCTGGAGCATCAGCGCGAAATCGACGACGCGAAAGCGCAGCTCGATGCCGATTTTTTGCAGGTTGCGCTGCCAAGGCGCGACGGTGCGGATGCCCGCTTCGTTGCTGTCCATCACCTCCAGCACCAGCGGCTGGCCCTGGGCGTTGCGCAGCGTGCCGCCCTGCAGCGTCCAGCCCGCCTGGGCCAGCAACTCGCGCGCCTGGCGCAGGTTCTCGCGCAGGCCGTGCTCGCTGTGGTCGGTGCGCGGCGGCTCGGGCATGGGGCCGAAGGCTTCGGGCGGAATCTGGCTGCGCCAAGGTTCGAGCAAAGCCAGCTCGGCGGCGCTGGGCAGGCCCTCGGCGGCGCATTGGGTGTTGCCAAACAGGCCACGGACGCGGCGATAGCTGCCGTAGAACAGGCGGCGGTTCATCCACTCGTAATCCATCGCCAGGGCCAGAGCGCGGCGCACGCGCACATCTTGCAAATGGGGGCGGCGCAGATTGAGAAAGTAGCTTTGAAAGCCTGTGGGGTTGCGGTGCTCGAACTCGGCCTTGACCAGCTCGCCGCTGTCAAAACGCCGCCCCTTGACGCGCCGCGCCCAGTCGCCCGCGCTGTGAAACTGCATCAGATCGAACTCGCCGGCCTTGAGGGCTTCGAGCCGTGCGGTGGCGTCCTTGTAAATGCGGATGGTGATGCGCTCGAAGTTGTGCGCGCCGGCGTTGACGGCCAGCTCGCGCCCCCAATAATCGGGGTCGCGCACGTAGGTGATGTCGCGCCCGAAGACGACCGGGCCGATGCGGTAGGGGCTGCTGCCAATGGGCGTGTCGGTGATGATTTGGTCGAAAGGTTTGCGCTGCCCGTTTGCGTCCAGGCCCCAGTCGCGGCTGAAGATGGGCAGGCCGCCCACGACCAGCGGCAGCTCGCGATCGGGGCTTTTGAAGTGAAAGCGCACGGTGCGCGCATCCAGCACCTCGGCGCGGGCGACTTTTTCCAGCAAGGTGGCGTAGCCGGGCGCAGCCTGGGCGCTGATGAGCGTCTCGAAGCTGTGGCGCACGTCCTCGGCCAGCACCGGCTTGCCGTTGTGAAAGCGCGCCTGGGCGCGGATGCGGAAGGTGGCCGAAAGGCGATCGGCCGCCACATCCACGCTCTCGGCCAGCAGGCCGTAGCCGGTGGAGGTTTCATCGAGCGCGCCAGTCAGCAGGCTCTCGAACAGCATGGCCTGCAAATAGGCCGGAGCCGAGCCGCGCAGGGTGAAGGGGTTGTATTTGTCGAAGGTGGAACTGCGCAGATTGCTCACCAGGCGCAGCTCGCCGCCCTTGGGCGCGGCCGGATTGGCGTAGTCGAAATGGGCAAAGCCCGCCGGGTATTTGGGCTGGCCCCACAGCGCGTAGGCGTGGGAAGGCTCGGCCTGGGCGATGCCCGCGCCCAGGGCGCAAACCAAAACTGCGGCCAGAGTGCCGCCACGCGCCAGCGCGCGCCATGCACGGTGGCGCACGGTCGGGGCATCGCCTTGGTCACGGGGGAAAGCGCGTTTAAAAAAGGCCGGCAGCCCCGCTGCCGCCAGCAGTGACTCGCCAGCGCCGCCGGGCCAGAAAAGCAGTCGATCGTCCATGTGGGCATTCTGCCCGACCGGAGGTCGTGGGCGCTGCGCTGCCCCAATTCACAAATCGGCCAGCAGCTTTACCGTTTCGGGGTGGCGCTCTACCAGCTTGATCAGCACGGCCGCCTGGGCGTTGGGGCGGGCGCGGCCTTGCTCCCAGTTTTCCAGCGTGCGGGGGTTGGTGCGCAGGTAGTGGGCCAGCATCGGGCGCGACAGGCCCAGCCGCTGGCGCAGTTGCACGACGTCCTGGGCAGATACGTTCACTGCCGGCTTGGCTTGCATAGTGTGCGTGCGCAAGGTGGTCTTGCCGGCCCGTTGCTGGGCCAAAGCCTCGAAGCCTTCGCTCAATTCGGAAAATAGATTGCGTTTGTTCATCTTCTGGCCTCCAACTCGGCTTTGAGCATGTGTTTGAGCGCTTGCCGCTCTTGGGCAGAGAGATCGTCCATTTCGTCCTTGTCGAACAAGGTGAACAGCCAGAACTGGCGCTGACCATCCCACCAGTAATAAATCACTCGCAGACCGCCGCGCTTGCCTTTGCCACGGCGCGTATCGGCTTGGCGCAGTTTGCGCAGGCCACCAGTGCCTACGATCACATCGCCCGCCTCCGGATGCTTCATCAATGCGTTCTGCAAGGCGCGAAAGCCCTCGTCATCCAGGTACTGGGCGCGATGACGACTGAATGCAGGCAATTCGATGAAGACGGCTTTCATGCCCCCGGATCATACGCAGATTGCGTAGGCAATGGCGCTCTCGCTGGCGCACCGCAGAGCATGCCGCCAAGCATGGGGGTGGCCCGTGCGAGAATCGCTCCCCACAAGCAGGGCCACCCCCGCGCGCCGTGGTGCAGCGGCAAAAAGGGGTGATCCGGCCCATCCCCGCATTGCAACGACAAGGAGTGTTTCCATGGGTTTTCTCAGCGGCAAGAAATTGCTGATTACCGGCGTGCTGTCCAACCGTTCCATCGCCTACGGCATTGCCAAGGCCTGCCACGCCCAGGGCGCCGAGTTGGCTTTCAGCTACGTGGGCGAGCGCTTCAAAGACCGCATCAGCGAATTTGCCGCCGAGTTCGACTCCAAGCTCGTGTTCGATTGCGACGTCAGCGATGACGCGCAGATCGAGCAGCTTTTTGCCGATCTGGCCGCGCAATGGGGCCAATTCGACGGCTTTGTGCACAGCATCGGCTTTGCGCCGCGCGAGGCCATTGCGGGCAATTTTCTGGATGGCCTGACGCGCGAGAACTTCCGCGTCGCGCACGACATCAGCGCCTACAGCTTTCCGGCCATGGCCAAGGCCGCGCTGCCGCACCTGAACCCGGGCGCTTCGCTGCTGACGCTCTCGTACCTGGGCGCCGAGCGCGCCGTGCCCAACTACAACACCATGGGCCTGGCCAAAGCCAGCCTGGAAGCAAGTGTGCGCTACCTGGCCGAAGCCGTCGGCCCGCAAGGCATCCGCGCCAACGGCATCAGCGCCGGGCCGATCAAGACGTTGGCCGCCAGCGGCATCAAGGATTTCGGCAAGCTGCTGGCCAACTTCGCCGCCACCTCGCCGCTGCGCCGCAACGTCACGATCGAGGACGTGGGCAATGCCGCAGCCTTCCTGCTGTCTGACCTGGCAGCGGGCATCACCAGCGAAATCCTCTACGTCGATGGCGGCTTCAGCCACACCATTGGCATGCCTTCGCCTTCTGAAGACTGAGCGCCGAAGACCAAGCCTGCAGGCCTGCCCTGGCAGGCCTGCGGCAAAACGCAAAGCGCCTGACCCAGGCGCTTTTTTTGATGGTGGATGGCGCTCGGGCGCAGGGCATGCATCATTGCGCTGGGTCACGCAACTCCCAGCGGATGGCGTCGATGGCCTGCAACACCTCGGGCGTCAGCCGCTGTTGCCAAGCCGCCAGATTCTGCTCCAGCTGCGCCAGGCTGGTCACGCCGATGATGGTGCTGCACACCTGCCAGCGGTGGTAGACGAAGGCCAGCGCCAGTTCGGTGGGCGTGAGACCGTGCGCGCGAGCCAGCGCGTTGTAGCGCTGCGCCGCCGCCAGCGCCTCAGGCCGCGCCCAGCGCTGCTTTTGCACCGATTCGTACAGGCTCAAACGCCCGCGCGGCGCCTGTGCGTCAAGAATGCCGCTGTCGTCGTACTTGCCCGTCAGCGCGCCAAAGGCCAGCGGCGAGTACGCCAGCAGGCTCACGCCTAGGCGGTGGCAGGTCTCGTCCAGCGCGTTCTCGTAGCTGCGGTTAGTCAGCGCATAGGGGTTTTGCACGCTGACCACGCGCGCCAGGCCATGCTGCTCGGCCAGGCGCACGAACTCGTGCACGCCATAGGGGGTTTCGTTGGACAGACCGATGCAGCGCACTTTGCCGGCGCGCACCAGGCCGTCGAGCGCCTGCAGCTGCTCCAGGATGCTGGTCTGCGTGCGCTCCTGCTGCGGATCGAAGTACAGGGTGCCAAACATCGGCACGTGGCGCTCGGGCCAGTGGATCTGGTAGAGATCGATGACCTCGGTCTGCAGGCGACGCAGGCTGCCCTCGCAAGAGGCCACGATGTCTGCCGCCGTCATGCCCTGGCCGGCGCGGATCCAGGGCATGCCGCGGCTGGGCCCGGCCACCTTGCTGGCCAGCACGATGCACTGGCGCTGGCTGCGGTTGCGCGCCAGCCAGTTGCCCAGGATGGTTTCGGTGGCGCCATACGTCTGCTGCCGCGCGGGCACGGCATACATCTCGGCCGTGTCCCAAAAATCCACCCCGGCATCCAACGCCCGGTCGAGGATGGCATGGGCCTGGGCCTCATCGACCTGCTCGCCAAACGTCATCGTGCCCAGGCAAACCGGGGAAACGGCCAGTTCGCTCTGGCCCAGTAAGCGTTTTTCCATGATGGTGTCCTGTCTCGTTCGGGCCTGTTCACACTGGCCCTGGTTGCTCTGATGTGGCATCGTCGATTGCCATGTTAAGCGCCTGCCATTCAGCCAAATGCGACCCGCACAAAATCTGTTCGCCCTCCTTCCTCCTTTGCACGGACAGCCAAAAGCCTTTTTTCTCTGGGGTGAAAGACAAAGATTGCTAATGCGAAAAATTCGTATTTATAATCTTCGTTCGCTTTCTCTTTTCATCCACCAGCCAGCCAAAAGGCCAAGCCATGATCGTGTGTGTCTGCCGACGAGTGTCCGACCGTGAGATTGCACGCCACGCCCACGCAGGCATGGATTTTGACGACATTCAGTTCGAGCTGGGCGTAGCCACCCAATGCGGCAATTGCGAATGCATGGCCCGCAGCCTAGTGCAACAGTGCCACGCCAGCCGCCCCATCGCAGCCATCGATCATGCGACCTGTGCCCAACAGCCCGCGTCCCATTCTGGAGGGTCTTTGGTATGGAGCTCATCGCCTCGCTCGCAGGCAGCCTGATGCTTGTTCTGGGTTCTATCTGGTGGGTACTGCACAAGTAAGCAGCCCGCCCATGGCCGCAGTGGCGGCACCACCACGTCTGTTCTTGTTTTTCTTTGTCCCGCCTGTTGCCAGGCACTGCGCCCCTGGCATTGGCCTGGCGCTGCCTGTGGCCCGCAAGTGCCCGCGCCATGACTTCGCCCCTTCTGACCCCCGCCCCTTCAACAAGCCGTTATGCCTGGGTGGCTGGCGGCGTGCTGCTGCTGCACGTGGCCGCCCTGTGGGGCGTGCAACGGGCCATGCACAACCCGCCCAAGAAGGACGATATCAAGCCCGCGGTCATGATCTCGCAGCTCATCGTGGCAGCGCCGCCAGCGCCTGAGCCCGTACCACAACCCCCGACGCCGCCCGCGCCAGTGCCGCCGCCACCGGCGCCTGAGCCGCCGCCCCCTCCACCACCACCGCCAGCGCCCAAGCCGCCGCCGCCCAAGCCGCCGCCCCCAAAGCCCAAGCCCAAGCCAGTGGCCAAACCCAAACCGGTGACCGAGCGCACCCCTGTGGTGCCATCGCCGCCGCCAGCTCCACCGGCCCCGCCCGCGCCCGTGCTGCCACCGCCAGCGCCGCCGGCGCCCCCGGCTGCGCCTGCTGCGCCCGTGGCCCCCAGCGCGCCGGTGATCGAGCGCCACGAGGCCCGCAATGCCGCCGCTGTGCGCAATGCCGGCATCAGCTATCCGTCACAAAGCCAGCGCCTGAGGGAAGAAGGCGTGGTGCGCGTGCGCGTGCTGGTGGGCGCCAATGGCCGCATCAAGGAGGCCGTGCTGGCCAAGAGCAGTGGCTTTGACCGGCTTGACCGCGCCGCCATCGAGGGCCTGCTGCGCAATGGCCGCTTCACGCCCACCACCCGCAACGGCGTGCCCATCGACGATTGGTACATCCTGCCGGTGAGCTTCAAGCTCCAGCGCTGAGCGTCGGGATGCGCCGCACGCCACCACTCTTTCACCACTGGTTTTTAGCTTTTTCCTTCAAGGAGTATTGATTCATGGGTTCCGAATTTGGATTGGTCAGCGCCTGGAATCAGGCCGATGCCGTCGGGCGCAGTGTCGCCGTGCTATTGCTGCTGATGTCGGTGGCCACCTGGGTGGTCATCCTGGTCAAGGGCCTGGGCCTGATGCGCTACAAGCGCATGGTCAAGGCCAGCAAGGACTTCTGGCACAGCGAAAGCCTTGATGCCGGCATCCAGAAGCTGGGCAACCAGGCCGACAACCCCTTCCTGCTGCTCACGCTCGAAGGGCGCGACGCCGTCAACCACCATCGCAACACCCAGGCCCACCTGCACGACAGCCTGGACATCAGCGATTGGGTCACGCGCAATCTGCGCTACTGCATCGAAGGCTTTACCGCACGGCTGCAAGCGGGCCTGTCCATCCTGGCCACGGTGGGCTCCATCGCCCCCTTCGTCGGCCTGTTCGGCACCGTCTGGGGCATCATCCACGCGCTTTTGGCCATCGGCACCAGCGGCCAGGCCACCATGGACACCGTGGCCGGCCCCATCGGCGAGGCCCTGGTCATGACCGCTGCCGGTCTGGCCGTGGCCATCCCGGCGGTGATCGGCTACAACGCGCTGGTGCGCGGCAACAAATCGCTGCTGCTGCACGTCAACGGCTTTGCCCACGACCTGCACGCCTTCTATGTCACCGGCGCACGCGTGGCCCACGGCAACGAATCGGCCAAGGTGCTGCAGCTCAAGCGCAGGGGGTAAACAGCCATGGCCTTCTCCAACCCCGAGCAGGATTCGGGCGACGTGCTCAGCGAAATCAACATGGTGCCGCTGATCGACATCATGCTGGTGCTGCTCATCATCTTCATCATCACCGTGCCGGTCATCAAGCACGCGGTGAACATCGAACTGCCCCAGGCCAGCACCGAGCAGGAAAAAATCGAGCCCGACACCATCAGCCTGAGCATCGACCAGGATGGCCAGCTCTTTATCGACAACAAACCCATGACGGATGAGCAGCTTCTGGCCCACTTGCGCCAAGCCGCCACCAAGGAGCCGGAGCCAGCACTGCACATCCAGGGCGACAAGAATGCCCGCTACGACCACATCATGCGCGCCATGGCCATGGCGCACGAAGCCGGGCTGAGCAAGATCGGCTTCATCACCGAGCCGGAACAGGCCGCCGCGCCTTGAGAGCGCCTGCTCAAAAGGCACAGCGATATGCCCTTGGATGAGCGCTTTTGCGCACAGCCAAGGGCATTCGTCCATCTGCCGGTCTTGCCACGCAGGCAAGCGCTCAGCGCTCAGGCGGCGGCCATTGCAGCGAGCGTTGGCTGTGAAAGCAGCGCGGCTGGCCGCTGATGGGGTCGGTAAAACGCAGCGTGCGCGCCAGCAGTTGCAGCGGGCGGCTGAAGTCGCCCGGCGGCGGGTCGTCGATGCAGGGGTAGAAAGCATCGTTGCGGATCGGCACGCCCAGCGCCGCCATGTGTACGCGCAGCTGATGCTTGCGCCCGCCCAGCGGGCGCAGCCGGTACAGCGCCCAATCGCCGGCGCGCGCCACAATGCGCAGCAGCGTCTGGCTGTTGGGCTCGCCTGGCACCTCCTGCATGGTGAAGAAGCGCGCCCCGCCCGGTTCCAGCCGGCTGCGGTGGCAATAGGGCTCAGCCGTGGCAAAGCGCGCATCCCAGCGCGCCACGGCTTCGTACTCCTTGTCCATGCCCTGATCGCGAAACAGCCCGTGGTAGGCATCGCGGCTGGCCGGGTTGACCGACAGCAGCAGCAAACCGGCCGTGTCCTTGTCCAGGCGGTGCAGGGGCGCCAGCGCAGCAGCCTGCGCCGGCGCCTGCTGCGCCAGTTGCTCGCGCAAGCGCTGCAGCACCGTCTGCTGCACATGGCGCCCGGCCGGCGCCACGGTCAGGAAGTGCGGCTTGTCCACCACCAGCAGATCGGCATCGGCATGCAGCACCGAGACCTCGAACGGCACCGGCAGCTCATCGTCCACGGCGCGCTGGTAATAAATATGCCCGTTGCCAGCCAGCGGCTGCGCGGGCTGCAGGGGCTGGCCCTGCACGTCGCACACCTGGGCCTGAGCGAAGCGGCGCAGCCACTCCTGGCGCTCAATGTGCACAAAGCGCTGGCAGAGGAACTCCAGCGCCGACTGGCCGCGCGCTGCGGCGGGCACGCCCACGCAGCACCACTGCGCGCCAGCCGCCCATGGCGCCTGCACCCGCCGTCGGCGGCGCGTGCCCGGGGTGCCGCGCACGCTCATCGCGACGAGGCTTCGGCATCGAAGGCGGCATCGACGGGCACTTGCAGGCCCAGCGCCAGCTGGTTGGTCTTTCCCGCCAGCGCCACGATGCGCAGCAACTCGGCATGCTGGGCCGGCGTCATGCCGCGCGCCTTGGCTGCGGCCGTGTGCGAGTGCACGCAGTAGCCGCAGCCGTTGGTGATCGAGACGGCCACGTACAGCATCTCCTTGACCATGGGATCGAGCTGTGAGGGCGTGGCCATGACCTCCTTGACCTCGCGCCAAGTCTGTTCGAGCAGATCGGGGTCAAACGCCAGGTAGCGCCACATGTTGTTGATGAAGTCGGTCTTGCGCGTGGCGCGGATATCATCGAACACGGCTCGGACGCGGGCATCTTGCTCCGGGTCGATACAGGCTTGGACGGTGGGCATGGGCAAACTCCCCAATCATGCAAAAGTCAAATGAAACCAACACTGCGTGCGGGCCATCCAGCACGCACGGCAGCGGCGCTGCAGGCAGCGCGGCGCCGCGCAAGCCTACCACCACTGACGCCACAGACAGGGTCGCGCCAGTGCTGCACATCCACCAATTGCACTGGGCCTGGCCCGGCGCAGCCAGGCCGCTTCTGGCACTGCGCGACTGGCACCTGGGCCCGGGCCTGCACCTGCTGCGCGGCGCGCCCGGCAGCGGCACCTCCACCCTGCTGCGCCTGCTGGCCGGCCAGCTGCCACTCGATGGGCGCAGCCAGATCAGCGCCCCGGCCCAGGC
Source organism: Vandammella animalimorsus (assembly GCF_002288875.1). Lineage (NCBI taxonomy): Bacteria > Pseudomonadati > Pseudomonadota > Betaproteobacteria > Burkholderiales > Comamonadaceae > Vandammella > Vandammella animalimorsus. The sequence goes on from NZ_NTBH01000011.1 coordinate 66,522, forward strand.
CTGCGGGCATTGGCAGGCCCTGGTCCACCACTGGGATCCAGACCTGCAGCAGCACGATGCCCTGCCGGCGCGCGCACTGCTGCCCTTGCCTGCGAACGCCCCGCCCAGCCAGCAGCGCGCTTGCGCCGAGCTGATCGAAGGCTTTGCACTCGCGCCGCATCTGGACAAGCCGCTGCACATGCTCTCGACCGGCACGCGCCGCAAAGTGCTGCTCAGCGCCGCGCTGCTCAGCCCCCGGCCTGTGCTGCTGCTCGACGAGCCCTGCGCCGCGCTGGACTGGCGCTCCATCCGCGTGCTCTGGCACGCACTGGCCGTGCGCAGCCGACTGCCCGGCCAGTTGGTGCTGCTGGGCACACACCAGCCCATCGAAGAGCTGCCGCCCTGGCGCTGGGCCGGCGTGCACACCCTGCAGGCAGGCCGCATCAACAACAGCGTGCCGCCCGAGCGCGGCGGCTGAGCACTCGCGCCCTATTGGCTCCTTATTGCGCCGCCGCCAGCGCTGCAGCCCATTGCTCGGGCACATAGCCCACGCTCAGCACCTCAGCCCCACCGCTGGCCGACGCAATGCGCACGACAGGGCGCTTGATCAGGCTGGTGTGGGCCAGCATCAGCGCCTGCGCACCCGCCGCATCGTCGGCCTGGGCCTGGGCCTGCGGATCCAGGCTGCGCCAGGTCGTGCCGCGGCGGTTGAGCAAAGCCTGCCAACCCAGCTGCGCACACCAGGCGGCCAGCGTGGCCTCATCCAGCCCCTGCTTCTTGAAATCGTGCCATTGCACATCCACGCCCTGGCTGGCAAACCATTGGCGGCTTTTCTTGACGGTATCGCACTGCGCAATGCCATAGAGCTGCACGCGCGCGGCCACAGCATTCATGAGACTCTCCTGAAAGGGTGATGACAATGGGTTTGGCAGGCTAAAAGCCAATACATCCCCAAAAAAGTTAAACATCAATCATTTTTGGCCGACTCCCCCTCAACGGGTGATTTACGACCGTCCGATGAGCACCGCTCGGCATAGCAGGGCGGTCTCAACATCCAAGTGCAACACTTTGAGGGTTCTGTCCTGACTTGATTTTCAGTGCGTGCTTCTCCAACTCTTCAGTCCAGACCTCCTCCGGGGTTCGCCAACCCAGCGTCTGGCGGGGGCGGCTGTTGAGCAGGCGGGCAATGTCGTTCAGGCGCGTCTGGCTGATGGTGGACAAATCCATGCCCTTGGGCAGGAACTGGCGCAGCAGTCCGTTGGTGTTTTCGTTGCTGCCGCGCTGCCAGGGCGCGTGTGGATCACAGAACCCGATATCCATCTTCAGACGCTTGGAGAGTTCGGCAAAACAGGCCATTTCACTGCCACGGTCGTAGGTCAAACTCTCGCGCATGAAGGCGGGCGCCTTCTTCATTTGGCGCGTAAAGCCTTCCAGCGCATCTTCGGCGGTGCAGCCATCCATGCGGCACAGCGCCACCAGGCGGGTCTTGCGCTCAGAGAGCGCGCCGACGGCCGAGCGGTTGTAGGCGCCCTTGATGAAGTCGCCCTCCCAGTGCCCCGGTATCAGCCGGTGTTCGATCTCTTCGGGGCGGTTGCAAATGCGCAGCTCGGGCGGCACAAAGCTGGCGCTGGCTGCGCTGGCGCGGCGATTGCCGCGTTTGGGACGGGCCTGGCGCAGGGCGCTGATCATTTCTTTTTTGAGCGCGCCGCGCGGCTGGGCGTAGAGGGTTGGGTAGATGGTTTCGTGGCTGACCAAGCCAGGCGATTGGGATGCAGGCATGGCGCACAGTTTGGCAGCGATTTGCTGGGGAGACCAGAAGCGGCAGCACAGGCCGTCGCGCACAAACGCAAAGAGTCGAGAGCCCGGCTGCAACCGTTTGGGGCGACGGCTGCGCAGGCGACAGCGCTGATAATGCTGCGCGGCCTTTACGGCGTCATAGGGGCCACTGGTCATGCGGCGCAGTTCGCGGCTGATGGTCGATGGCGAGCGCGCCAGTGTGCGGGCAATGGCCCGCACACTGAAGCCAGCGCCATGGCTGAGCATGATGACGGCGCGCTCTTGCGCATTGAGGTGCTGGTAGGTTTGTGAAATGGACATGGCAACATTCCAAATGGGGATGGGGTGTTGCACTTGGAAGTTGAGTTTAAGCAGTATGCGAATGTACGCGGGTATTCTTTGGCCAGTTCGATTTCACTCTTCTTCAGCAGATCGACTTCGGAGAATTGATCCACGCCACCAGCCCCAAAATCATCGTTTTCAAGGTCGCCCAAATCCTCGACCCAGAAGCCCAGATCTCCCCAGCCACGCTCCAAGGCCAACGAGAAGAGCAAGTCAGGCTCATTGATCAGGCCGACATGAAAATCCTCACCGATCAAAATAATGCTTCGAACAAAATAAGAAAACCTGTCGTCGCCACAAAATCGACCGGAAAATATCCGGCAAAGATCATACAAATCCTGCCTTTGAGATTTTTCTAGAATCTTATGAAATCCAATTGAAACCAACCGCCTTTTCTCGAGGTCGAGTTGCCAGTATTTTCTGTTCAACTCTTCAGGCCAATCATCGCCCCATCTGTCAGAGTCCCCGTAAAAATCCCAGAAGCTCCTCTCGGGGGCGGCGCGATCAAAAGACAGAAACATGCCCGCCAAAAACATCAACAGCAGCGCAGCCAAGGTAACGACAAGCTTCTTGATCATTCCGGCCCCCACTGTCTGCCCGGCGCTCACACCACCACCGGCTCGGGTTCCAGGCGGATGCCGTAGCGCTCATAGACGCTGGTCTGGATGGCCTTGGCCAGCATCATCACTTCGCCGCCGGTGACGCTTTGCGCGGCATCGCCCAGGTTGACCAGCACCAGGGCCTGCTTCTCGTACACGCCGGCATTGCCGATGCGTTTGCCCTTCCAGCCGCAGGCGTCGATCATGGCGCCGGCGGCGAGCTTGACGCTGCCATCGGGCATGGGGTAGTGCACGATGCGCGGCTCGCGCGCGATGATGTCGCGGCATTGCTCGGGCGTGACGGTGGGGTTCTTGAAGAAGCTGCCCACGTTGCCGATTTGCTGAGGGTCGGGCAGCTTGCTGCGGCGGATGTCCACCACCCAGTCGAACACCTGCTGCGCGCTGGGCGCATCAATGCCGCTGGCGGCCATGCGCCGCTCCAGATCCTGGTATTGCAGCTGCGGCTGCCAAGCCTTGGGCAGCCACAGCCGCACGTGGGTGATGACGGCGCGCCCGGCCAGTCCCATGCCCGCTGGCGGCAACTGTCCGGGCGCTGGCGGCCAAGCGTCCACGGCCTTGCCCGGCGGGTGCTTGAAGATGGAGTCGCGATAGCCAAAAGCGCATTGCGCACCGCCGAGCGTGAGGCTAGCGCCGCTCCACAGGTCGATGGCGTCCAGGCTGTGGAAGCGATCCTTGAGCTCCACGCCGTAGGCGCCAATGTTCTGCACCGGCGCGGCGCCAACGGTACCGGGGATCAACGCCATGTTCTCCAGCCCAGGCATGCCCTGCTCCAGGCTCCAGCGCACCAGCTCATGCCAGCGCTCGCCAGCGCCGGCCTCGATCAGCCAACCCTGCGCGTCCTCGTGCACCACGCGCTTGCCCAGGATTTCCATTTTCAGCACTGGGCGGCGCACATCGCCGGTGAGCACGATGTTGCTGCCCCCGCCCAGCACCAGCGGCTCCCACTCGGGCGCGACGCGCTTGGCTGGCGCCAGCCCTGCGCGGCGCTGCTCCTGCCACAGGCGGGCAAAAGCGCGCAGCTCCTCGGCCTGGCGGATGCGCACCAGGCCCAGGGCCTTGGCCGCAATGCCAAAGGTGTTGTAGGGTCTAAGAGGGACGTTTTTTTCGACTAACATCGCGCGGTATTGTCCCACCGCTGCGGACGCTCTTTTTTTGGATTTGCCTGCCCTATGCCTTCTTTTGACACCGTTCTCGAAGCCGATTTCATCGAAGTGCGCAACGCCGTGGACAACGCCAGCAAGGAAATTGCCACGCGCTTCGATTTCAAGGGCACCAGCGCCAGCATCGAGCTCAAGGACAAGGAAATCACGCTGCTGGGCGATTCGGAATTTCAGCTGCAGCAGGTTGAGGACATTCTTCGCAACAAGCTGACCAAGCGCAACGTGGACGTGCGCTTTCTTGATCTGGACAAGCCGCAGAAGATCGGCGGCGACAAGCTCAAGCAACTGGTACGCGTGCGCAATGGCATCGACAGCGCGCTGGCCAAGCAGATCCAGAAACACATCAAGGACAGCAAGCTCAAGCTGCAAGCGGCCATCCAGGGCGACAGCGTGCGCGTCTCCGGCGCCAAGCGCGACGACCTGCAGGCGGCCATGGCCCTGATCCGCAAGGAAGTGGCCGACGTGCCGCTGTCGTTCAACAACTTCCGCGACTGAGCCCCACTCGCGCCAAGCCATGCCCGCCGCAATGCGCAAGCGCCCCCGCCAAAGCCGCAGGCCACAGCCCGCAGCCCTGCTGGGCGGGCTGTGCGCGCTGCTGCTGGCGGGCGCGGCGGCTGCGCAGGACGTGCGGCTGGTGGGCACCATCGGCAGCCGCGCCATCATCAGCGTCGATGGCGGCCAGCCGCGCACCTTGGCCAAAGGCCAGAGCCTGGGCGGGGTACAGCTGCTCGAGGTACAGGGCAACAGCGCCACATTCCAGATCGGCAGCAGCCGCCAGACCCTGCTCGTGGGCCAGGCGCCCACGCACGTCACGCCCGGCAAGACGGCCCTCACGCTCAGCCCCAGTCCGAACGGCCACTACATGAGCGAGGGCAAGATCAACGGCCATGCGGTGCAGTTCATCGTCGACACAGGCGCCTCCACCATCGCCCTGGACGCCAAAACCGCCCGCCGCCTGGGCATCGACTACGAGCGCAGCGGCCAGCCCATCCAGGTCGCCACGGCCAACGGCAAGGCGCAGGGCTGGTCCGTGCGCCTGCCCACGGTCAGCATCGGCACTCTCACCCAGCGCAACGTGCCCGCCACCGTGGTGCAGCAACCCATGCCCTTCGTGCTGCTGGGCAACTCCTTTCTCAACCACTACCAGATGACGCGCGACGCGCGCTCGCTGGTGCTCAAAAGCAAGTAAGCAAGTCAGCGCCCGCTCAGGAACAAAGCCCCGCCCGGGAGTCATTCCCAAGCGGGGCTTTTTGCCTTGCTGCGCTGCTCGTCAAAATTTCAGCGCTGGCTGTGGCGCGTGCGCTTGTGCTTTTTGCGCTCGGCCTTGCGGGCATTGCGCAGTGCAGCGGCGCTGGGCGCAGGCGCGCCGGGCTCGGCCGGTGCAACCGTGGCCTGGGCAGCCTGCTTGCCCTGGCCAATGCGCGGCTCGGTGCCTTTCATCAGGCGGGAGATGTTGCCGCCGTGGCGATACAGCAGCACCAGGGTCATGGCGATCAGCGCCAGCTGGGCGCTGGGCGCATAAGGCCAGAGCTGGCTGGCGCCCAGCACGTAAATCACCGGTGCGGCGATGGCGGCCACAATCGAGGACAGCGACGAAATGCGCGAGCCCGCCAGCACCAGCAGCCAGACCAGCAGCACGGCCAGCCCCAGCCAGGGGCTCAGCCCCAGCAGCACGCCCAGGGCCGTGGCCACGCCCTTGCCGCCGCGAAAGCGCAAAAACAGCGGCCAGACATGCCCGGCAAACGCCGCCAGGCCCACGAAGGCCTGCGCCCCTTCCCACAGCCCGTAGCGCGGCCCGTACCAGCCCACCAGGGCCACGGGCAGCCAGCCCTTGGCGGCGTCCAGCAGCAGCGTCAGGGCCGCCGCCAGCTTGCTGCCCGAGCGCAGCACATTGGTGGCCCCCGGGTTGCCGCTGCCAAAGGTGCGCGGGTCCTGCAGGCCCATGGCGCGGCTGACCAATACCGCAAAGGGCAACGAGCCCAGTAAATAAGCGCCCAACAGCGCCAGTGCAATCACCATCCAATCCATTGGTTCATTCCTGTCCGTGTTCACCCAAGCCCGCCGCCGGCGCGGTGTGCGCTGCGAGCGCAAGGCTTGTATCCAAGCGTTACGTCAGGCGCATTATCACTGCTGCGCCGGGCTGCCGGCGGCCAGGCTGGGGGCTGGCGCGGCAAGAGCCATCCATAATGCGCGCTGCTTTTTTTGCTGCCATCGTGCCATCGCCCCATGAACGCCACTGTCCCAGCCCTGTCCATCGTCGTCCTTGCCGCCGGCAAGGGCACGCGCATGAAAAGCCGCACGCCCAAGGTGTTGCAACCATTGGGCGGTCGGCCCATGCTGGCCCATGTGCTGCAAGCGGCCGGGCAACTGCAGCCGCAGCAGCTGGTGCTGGTCAGCGGCCACGGGGCCGAGCAGGTCGATGCCTTTGCCCGCGCCAGCGCCGGCCATTTGCTGGACGGCGCCGAGCTGCGCACAGCCCTGCAGCAGCCACAGAACGGCACCGGCCACGCCGTGCAGCAGGCCGCGCCAGCGCTGGCCGACGAACACATGGTGCTGGTGCTGCTGGGCGATGTGCCGCTGGTCGAACCAGGCGCGCTGCGCGCCGTGCTGCAGCTGTGCGCCAACGAGCACGTGGCGCTGCTGACCGTGGCCCTGGACGACCCCAGCGGCTATGGCCGCATCCTGCGCAGCCCGCAAGGCCATGTGCAGGGCATCGTCGAGCACAAGGACGCCAGCGCCGCGCAGCGCGCCATCTGCGAGGTCAACAGCGGCATCATGGCCTTCCCGGCGCGACGGCTCAAACAATGGCTGCAGAAGCTGACCTGCGACAACGCCCAGGGCGAGTACTACCTGACCGACGTGATCGCCATGGCCGTGGCCGATGGCGTGGCCGTGCATGCGCACTGCCTGCCGCAGCAGCAGGCCTGGCAGGTCGCCGGCGTGAACAGCCCGCAGCAACTGGCGGCGCTGGAGCGCCAATACCAGCGCCTGCAGGCGCAGCAGCTGATGCAGGCCGGCGTGCGCCTGCTGGACCCGGAGCGCTTCGAGCTGCGCGCCGCGCCCGGCAGCGCCCTGCCCGGCCAGCTCGACTGCGCAGCGGATGTGGAGATCGACGTGGGCTGCATCTTCACCGGCCAGGTTGCCTTGGGCGAGGGCACGCGCATTGGCGCTTACTGCCACATTGGCCAGGCGCAGATCGGCGCGGGCTGCATCGTGCAGCCCTACAGCCACATTGACGGCGAAGCCGCCGGCGTGCAGATTGGCAATGCGGCGCGCATCGGCCCGTTTGCGCGCCTGCGCCCCGGCGCTCAGCTGGGCCAAGAGGTGCACATCGGCAACTTCGTCGAGGTCAAGAACAGCACCCTGGCCGATGGCGCCAAGGCCAACCACCTGGCCTACCTGGGCGATGCCACCGTAGGCGCCAACGTCAACTACGGCGCCGGCGCCATCACCGCCAACTACGACGGCGCCAACAAGCACCGCACCGTGATCGAGGCAGGCGTTCACATCGGCAGCAACAGCGTGCTGGTCGCGCCGGTGACCATCGGCGCGGGCAGCACCATCGGCGCGGGCAGCACCATCACACGCGACACCCCGGCGCAAAGCCTGAGCGTCACGCGCGCCAAGACCAGCACCGTGCCCGGCTGGCAGCGCCCGGCCAAGCAGCCCAAGGGCTGAGGCGGCACAGGCACGCGATCATGCGCGGCATGCGCTGGCGCTGAATTCGCGCAAACATCCCTCCCAGCACGGCCACAAGGGGCGCATAGAATGCGCCTTTTGTGTTTTCCCCAGAGCCACTGAAGGAGCCGAGCCATGAGCCAACCCGCGCCGCTTGCCGAACCGCACGTCATGAACACCTATGGGCGCGTGAACATCGCGCTGGCGCACGGCAAGGGCCTGCGCGTGTGGGACACGCAGGGGCGCGAATACTTCGACGCGCTCAGCGGCATCGCCGTGAACACGCTGGGCCATGCCCACCCCAAGCTGGTGCCTGCGCTGCAAGAGCAGGTCGCCCAGCTCATCCACTGCTCCAACTACTACTACGTGCCCGGCCAGGAGCTGGTGGCGCAAAAGCTGGTGCAGCACAGCGGGCTGAGCAATGTGTTCTTCTGCAACTCCGGGCTGGAGGCCAACGAGGCCGCGCTCAAGCTGGCGCGCAAGCTCGGCAATGATCGCGGCTACAAGCACCCCAAGGTCGTAGTCTGCGAGCACGCCTTCCACGGTCGCTCGCTGGCCACGCTCTCGGCCACGGGCAACCCCAAGATCCATGCTGGCTTCTTCCCGCTGGTGGAAGGCTTCATCCGCGCGCCCTTCAACGACATCGAAGGGTTGAAAAAGGCCGTGGAGGGCGAGCCTGAAGTCACCGCCGTGTTCTTTGAAGTCATCCAGGGCGAGGGCGGCATCCACCCCGCGCGCATCGAGTACCTGCAGCAAGTGCGCGCGCTGTGCGACGAGCGCGGCTGGCTGATGATGCTCGACGAAGTGCAGTGCGGCATGGGCCGCACCGGCAAATGGTTCGCGCACCAGTGGGCCGGCATCCAGCCCGATGTCATGGCCCTGGCCAAGGGCCTGGGCTCGGGCGTGCCCGTGGGCGCCGTGGTCGCCGGCCCCAAGGCCGCCGGGCTGTTCCAGCCAGGCAACCACGGTACCACCTTCGGCGGCAACCCGCTGGCCATGCGCGCCGCGCTGGAGACGCTGCGCATCGTCGAGGAAGACCAGCTGCTGGCCAACGCCCAACGCGTGGGCGAACACCTGCTGCAGCGCCTGCGCGCCACCCTGGGCGCGCTTGAGGCGGTTGTGGATGTGCGCGGCCAGGGCCTGATGATCGGTGTGGAACTCGACCGCCCCTGCGCAGCGCTGATCCAGCAGGCCGCCGATGCCGGCCTGCTCATCAGCGTCACGGCCGAGCGCGTCATCCGCCTGCTGCCGGCGCTCATCATCACCGAGGCCGAGGCCGACGAGCTCGTGCAGCGCCTGCTGCCAGTCGTGCAGAACTTCCTGGCCCAGCCGCGCTGAGCGCCGCTGCATCTGTTCACGCGCTCTGCCGCACGGCCGCCAGCGCCCAAGCCGGGCGCCTGAGCGGCCGCCCCACCGTTTCACCAGGCCCATCCCATGAGCACCATCAAGCACTACCTGCAATTTAGCGACCTCAGCGCCGATGAATACGCCTACCTGCTCGAGCGCGCGGCCACGCTCAAGCAGATGTTCAAACGCTATGAAAAACACCAGAGCCTGACCGACCGCACACTGGCCATGATCTTCGAGAAGGCCAGCACGCGCACGCGCGTGAGCTTCGAGACCGGCATGTACCAGCTCGGCGGCTACGTCGTGCACCTGACCACCGGCGACAGCCAGCTGGGCCGCGCCGAGCCTATCGAGGACAGCGCCCGCGTCATCAGCCGCATGGTCGATTTGGTGATGATCCGCACCTTCGAGCAGGCCAAGCTCGAATGCTTTGCCCAGCACTCGCGCGTGCCCGTCATCAACGGCTTGACCAACGAATTCCACCCCTGCCAGATCCTGGCCGACATCTTCACCTACATCGAGCACCGCGGCCCCATCCAGGGCAAGACCGTGGCCTGGGTGGGCGATGGCAACAACATGGCCAACACCTGGCTGCAGGCCGCGCAGCTGCTGGATTTCAAGCTGCACGTCAGCGCCCCCTCGGGCTACGAGCTCGATGAGCGCCTGGCCCTGGGCACCCAGGCCGATCCGGCCCACCTGCAAACCTTTGACGACCCGCTGCAGGCCTGCCAGGGCGCGCACCTGGTGACCACCGACGTCTGGACCAGCATGGGCTACGAGGAAGAAAACGCCCAGCGCAAGCAAGCCTTTGCCAACTGGAAGGTGGACGCGCGCATGATGGCCGCCGCCCAGCCTGACGCGCTGTTCATGCACTGCCTGCCCGCGCACCGTGGCGAAGAAGTGGACGCCGAAGTCATCGACGGCCCGCAATCGGTCGTCTGGGACGAGGCGGAAAACCGCATGCACGTGCAAAAGGCTTTGATGGAATACCTGCTGCTGGGCCGGCAGTGAGCGACGCCCATCGGGGCTTGCGCAGCGGCGCGCAGACCCCGATCAGCCCCGGCATCGCGCTGCCCAAAATCCAGGCAGCCCAGTACCGTCCATAGGGCGATCCCAAGACCGCCGACACCTTGTCCACAAGCTTATCCTCGGCCAATGGGGATGACTTCAAGGCAGCTTCTGCGCCCATCGCAGCGCCTGCGCATTCACCCGACGCTTTGCTAGCTGCCAGCAGCGCAGATCGCAGGCCGCGCGGTATCCCATCGCGCTACCGTGACTCCGGCAGTGTGCCACGCAGCCGGTATGCTGCGCGATCATTGATGCCTGAGCCCGCCGCCGTTTGCTGTGCATGCACGGCGGCTTTGCCCGGCGATGCCATCGCCCATCAACCCCGGTGCTGCGCATGACGACCACTGCCTCGCTCTTCTCACTCGCGCCCCTCGATCCGCACGCTGCCGCGCGCCCGCCCAGCGCGCGCAGTTGGCGGGCGTTTCTCACGCGGCTGTGCCTGCTCAGCGGCGCGCTGCTGCTGGGCACGGGCCTGGTGTTCTTCTTTGCCTTCAACTGGCAGGCGCTGGGCCGCTTCGGCCAGTTTGCCCTGGCCGTATCGGCCCTGCTTCTGGCCGGTGGCGGCACGCTGGCCACGCGCCCGGGCGGCCTGGCCTGGCGCACGGGTTGCCTGCTGGTGTGCATTGCCATCGGCGCGCTGCTGGCCCTGATCGGGCAGAAGTACCAGACCGGCGCCGACATGTGGCAGCTGTTTGCCAGCTGGGCCGCGCTGATGCTGCCTGTGGTGCTGCTGGCGCGCTCGGGCGCCTGCTGGCTGCTTTGGCTGGCAGTGCTGGACCTGGCGCTGCTGCGCTGGCTGGACATCGAGCCCACAGCCGGGCCGCTGCGGCTGCTGCTCAATCACTGGAGCAGCCAACACGCCCACATCTACGCCCTGGCGCTGCTCAATGGCCTGGCGCTGCTGGCCGTCAGCCTGCGCCCGCGCTGGTTCACCGCGCAGCGCCGCCGCTGGTTCGAGCTGGCATTGGCCGCGGCCGCGCTGGCCCCGCTGACGGCCATCGGCCTGATCGTGCCCCTGCAGCAGCAGCACGTGCTGCTGTTCCTGCTCGGCGCCGGCCTGGCTTGGTATTGGTGTGCCCTGCTGCGCCCCGATGCCGCGGCGCTGGCCATGGTTTACATCGCCATGCTGGTGGTGGCCGGCTATTGGTCCTTTGCAGTGCGCTTCATGCCTAGCGACATGCAGATGCTGCTGGTCGCCCTAGCGCTGCTGGCCGCCTCCAGCCTGGCCGCGCGCCATGTGCTGCGCGTCTGGCGCGCTGCGCGGCCAGCGCGCCAGCCCCAGCCCCCCCAACCGGCGCGCGCTGCCAGCCCGGCAGCGCCCCAGGCCCACGCCATGCCCTGGTGGCTCAAGGCCGCGCTGAGCTTCAGCGCCTGGCTGTGCGGCCTGCTGCTGGCCGCAGGCGGTCTGGGCCTGCTGTCTGATGAACTCCTCGAGCTGCCCACCGCACTGCTGGCCCTGCTTCCCTTTGCCCTGGGCCTGTGGCTGATGCGCGCCAGGGCGGACGAGTCGCTGTTCATGCAGCAACTGGGCTTTGCCCTGTCGGTGCTGGCCCAGCTGTGGCTGAGCCTGGCGCTGCTCTTGTCCAACTCCGCGCTGCGCCCCTGGGCGGACACGCAGGACTGGCTGCCCATCGCCATCCTGGCGCTGTTGGCCAGCCTGCCGCCCAGCCTGCCGCAACACCGCGTGCTGTGCCTGGCCAGCGCGCTGGGCGCCTGCCTGGTCGGCACGCTGCTGCACAAGCTGTCGCCCAGCGTCTTCACCACCGTGCTGTTCTGCGCCGCCCTGGCCGGCTGGATCTTCGCCGCCGGGCCGCATGGCCTGGCCGCGCCTGCCAGGCCATCGACCCCACCGGGCACACCCGCTGCTCTGGCCGGCTGGGCACGCGCCGGGCTACAGGCCATGACGCTCATGGCGCTGGGCATGGCCACCCTGGGCACCAGCGCATTGGGCTACTTCTTCCCGTCCCAGCAGGGCCTGGCAGCGGCCACGCCCTGGCTGACGGCGCTGGCCTGGCTGCTGGTGCTGGCCTGGCTGGCCGCCGCCCAGCCGGGCCAAGGCCAGTCCCTGCTGCAACGCGCGCAATGGTGGTGGCTGGCGGCGCTGGGGCTGGCCGCGCTGGCCTGGACCGTCCCCAACCTGTTGCTGTGCCTGGCGCTGGCGGTCGTGCTGTTCCAACGCCGCCAGCCAGTCTGGCTGCTGCTGGCGCTGCTGTGTGCCGCCGTGGCGCTGGGCCTGGCCTATTACGAGATGCAGGTCAGCCTGCTGCACAAATCACTCACGCTGATGGGCTCCGGCCTGGCCCTGCTGCTGGCCATGGCCGCCTACCACCGCCAGCGCCTGCTGCCAGGCCGCGCACCAGCCACCGGCCACCACCAGCCTTGAAGGAGCCCTGCCATGTCCGATATGCCCCATGTGCCCGATCAATCCGAAGCACTGCCCGACGCTTCCCATACCGCCACGCAGGCCGCAAGCCATGCGCGCGCGCTGCGCGCCGCGCTGGCCCTGAGCATTGCGCTGGTGCTGGGCCTGGCTGCATGGAGCGTGCTGGGCTTCGAGACCTTGCTGCGCCAGGGCCGCACCGTCTATCTGGAGCTGGCCCCGGTGGACCCGCGCTCGCTGATGCAGGGCGACTACATGGCGCTGAGCTACCAATTGGAAAGGGAGATCGCCCCCACCCAAGTGCTGCAAAGCACCCAGCCTGATTGGCCCACGCCGCCGCGCTATGCCTACCTGAGCCTGGACGAGCAGCAGCGCGCCACCGCCGTTCACAGCCTGGGCATGCAGCCCACGCCACCTGCAGGCACCATCGCGCTGCGCCTGCGCCCTGGCGAGATGAGCCACATCCCGCGCCTGGGGCCCAACGCCTTCTTCTTCCAGGAAGGCACGGCTCAGCACTACGACTTCGCCCGCTGGGGCGAGATGCGCGTCGATGCCCAAGGCCGCGCCCTGCTGGTGGGCCTGCGCGATGAGCAACTGCGCCTGCTGGGCGAGAACCGCTTGTAACCGCTGGCCCGCCCCCCATGCTGCGCCTGCCCTTGTTGCTCCTGCGCCTGCTGTGCCTTGCCCTGGCCCTGGCGGCCGCCCTGGCCTGGTGGCAGCGCGGCCAGTTGGCCCTGCTAGCCACGGCCCGCATCGACCCGCTGCCGCAGGTACAGCAGCTCATGGCCGAGCAGCGCTGGGCCGACGCTGCGCAGTACCTGGACTTCTTCATGGCCTACGACTACGTGCGCGCCCAGCCGCAAGCCCAGCAATTGCAGCAGCAAATTGCCCAGCAGCGCAGCTCCTGGCTGTATCAGCTGGGCAAGCTCGGCGAAGGCGTCTGGCAAGGCCACAGCGATGAGGACATTGGCCAGATCGCCGGCATCGCCAGCGACTTTCTCGTCATAGGCGACCTGCGCGATCTGGGCATCCAAGGCTGGCGCATGGCCCATGACGAAGCCACCGACCCGGTGCTCATTGCCCTGTCCACCCTGGGCGTGGCCGCCAGCGCCGCGCAAGTGGGCAGCGCCCTGGCCAGCGGCGCCACCGCCGGGGCCACAGCCCCCATCACCGCAGGGGCCACCTCGGCCAAGGCCAGCATCGCCACGCTCAAGACCTTGCGCCGCCTGGGCCGCCTGCCCGACTGGCTGGGCCAGAGCGCCATCGCCAGCGCACGCCAGTTCAAGCGCCAGCGCTCGCTGCACAGCCTGCAGCCCATGCAGGCCATCCTGCAAGACGTGCACACCCTGGCCGGCATCCCCGGCGGGCCCCGGCTGCTGGCACTCAGCGAAGACGCCGCCGCCCTGGCGCGCAGCGCCCGCTTTGCCAAGGCCCAGGGCCCACACACCGCCGCGCTGCTGCAGCTCAGCCAGGGCCAGGCCGGCGCGCTGGCGCAGCACATGCGGCTGACGGAGCGGCACGGCGCCAGCGCCCTGCGCCTGGCCGCCACCTATGGCCAGCGCGGCCTGCAAGTGCTCGAACGCAGTGGCGCGGCGCGCTTTGCCAAATTCCACGCCCGCGCCGCCAAAGTGGCCTACAAGGGCGATGCCATGCGCCTGCTGCTGCGCTGGCTGGTCGATCTGCCGGCCTGGGCACTGGCCGCCTGCATCGCCCTGGGATTGTTGGCCCTGCCCTGGCCCAGGCGGCGCAAACCACAACGGCAGCGCGCAACCGCCGGGTGAAGAAAACGGAAAACGGGCCGGATTTGAAAAGACCGTAGCCACTCTGGCCTCATCAGAGCCTGCCCAAGGTCTCGGCGCGAGCGGGCAAGAAGCGGCTTGGGATGGGCTGCAAGGCGCAAAACGCAGGCGGGCCCAGCGGCCCGCGAGGCTTTGCAACGCGGCAGACCGCCCAAGTCCGCTTCATGACTCACCGCGCAGGGGCTTTGAACAGGCTCTCAGGTCCGCGGCAGCGTCACCCCGTGCTGGCCCTGGTACTTGCCGCCGCGGTCCTTGTAGCTGACCTCAGGCGGCTCGTCGCCTTCGAAGAACAGCACCTGCGCGCAGCCCTCGCCCGCGTAGATCTTGGCCGGCAGCGGCGTGGTGTTGGAGAACTCCAGCGTCACATAGCCCTCCCATTCGGGCTCGAACGGCGTGACGTTGACGATGATGCCGCAGCGCGCATAGGTGCTCTTGCCCAGGCAGATGGTCAGCACATTGCGCGGGATGCGGAAGTACTCCACCGTGCGCGCCAGCGCAAAACTGTTGGGCGGGATGATGCAGTAATCGCCCTCGAAATCGACAAAGCTTTTTTCATCGAAACGCTTGGGATCCACCACCGTGCTGTGGATGTTGGTGAACACCTTGAATTCGCGCGCACAGCGAATGTCGTAGCCATAGCTGCTGGTGCCGTAGCTGATGATCTTGCGCCCATCGAGCACGCGCACCTGGCCCGGTTCGAACGGCTCGATCATGCCGTGCTGCTGGGCCATCTGGCGGATCCATTTGTCGCTTTTGATGCTCATGCTGGGCTCGTCCTGCTGCGTTTTTCGGGGATGCCCGGCACGCACCGCGCGCTGCCGCGCGGCCGGGCCGGTCGATTGTAGGGGCCATTTGCGGTGACAATGGCCGCCCGCGCCCTGCGCTGGGCGCGCCTTTTCACCCCCTGCGACGCCATGGCCCAGTATTTCGAAGTCCACCCCGAGAACCCGCAGCCGCGCCTGCTCAAGCAGGCCGCCAGCCTGCTGCAGCAAGGCCAGGTACTGGCCATCCCCACCGATTCCAGCTACGCCCTGGTCTGCCCGCTGGACGACAAGGCCGCCATCGAGCGCCTGCGCCGCATCCGCGGCGTGGACGACAAGCACCTGCTGACCCTGCTGTGCAAGGATTTGTCCGAGCTGGCCAGCCACGCGCGCGTGGACAACCGCCAGTTCCGCCTGCTCAAGCAGGCCACGCCCGGGCCCTACACCTTCGTGCTCGAAGCCAGCAAGGAAGTGCCCCGGCGCATCAGCCACCCGCAGCGCAAGACCATCGGCCTGCGCGTGCCAGACTCCCCCGTCGTGCAGGGGCTGCTGGACATCCTGGGGGCGCCGCTGCTGGCCAGCACGCTGATCCTGCCCGACGAGCCAGACCCCTTGAGCGACCCCGAGGAAATCCGCGAGCGCCTGCAAAAAGACCTGGGCGCCGTGATCGACGCCGGCACCGTGGCCGTCAAGCCCACCACCGTGCTGGATCTGACCAGCATGGAAGGCGGCGGCAGCGCCACCGTGCTGCGCCAGGGCCAGGGCGATCTGGCGCGGCTGGGCCTGTCGGCCTGAGCGCCTCTGCTCAAAACTTCTGCGCAGCGGGCAAGAGCGCGGCTTCAGGCAGCCAGCCCCCGTTGCAAAGCATTGACAAACCGTTGCCGCCTGGGCACAGACCAGCGCCCCAGGGGCAGCGCGCAAGCCCAAGCAGCCCTATCAGAAATGGAAAAACCTGTGGCCAATCGTGTTTAATGCCACTTTTCTTTTCCCCGTCCCGAGCTTTGGGCCCGGCCCCTTTCTGATCCCTTGCTTGCCCTTTGGAGGATGCACCCATGTCGCACCAGCAGACGCTCATGCCTGACCTTGCCGCCCCTGGCCGCCGAAGATTTGCGCTGGCGGCCCTGGTAGCCTGGGCCGCGGCCAGCACGGCCCAGGCCGCCATCCCCCAGGCCGAGCGCGATGCGCTGATCGCGCTCTACAACAGCACTGACGGGGCCCATTGGAAAAACCGCAGCAACTGGCGCAACGGCGGCGATACCGATTTCAACGCCCCTGGCAGTGAATGCAGTTGGCACGGCGTGACGTGCGACAGCGCCAAGGCCCATGTCACCAAGGTGAATCTGGCGGACAACCAGCTCAACGGCACGATTCCCAATCTCAGCGGCCTGCACCAGTTGCAGCATTTCGACGTCAGTGTCAACCAACTCAGTGGCACGATTCCCAATCTCAGCGGCCTGCACCAGTTGCAGCATTTCGACGTCAGTATCAACCAACTCAGTGGCACGATCCCCAATCTCAGCGGCCTGCACCAGTTGCAGCGTTTCGACGCCAGAGTCAACCAACTCAGTGGCACGATTCCCAATCTCAGCGGCCTGAACCAGTTGCAGCGTTTCAAAGTCGGTGTCAACCAACTCAGTGGCACGATTCCCGATCTCAGCGGCCTGCACCAGTTGCAGCATTTCGACGTCAGTGTCAACCAACTCAGTGGCACGATTCCCAATCTCAGCGGCCTGAACCAGTTGAAGGCCTTCCAGGTCGGCGACAATCTGCTGACCGGCAAGCCCCCAGCGGCGCCCACAGGCCTGCTGCCGAGCGAATCCTGGTTGTGCCCAAACAAGCTGGAAGCGCCTTCGCCCACGGACGACGCCTGGAATGCCGCCACCACCGGCAACTGGTCCGACGGCTGCTCGACCACCGCCCATACCGTCACCGCCCAAGCCGGGCCCAATGGCAGCGTCGACCCAGCCACCCAGCAACGGGTGCGCGGCGCCAGAGCGTGGCTGGCCGTCACGCCTGCAGCGGGCTATGAGTTCGATCAGGCCACCCCCGCCCCAAGCTGCGGCCCCGTCACCATCACCATGCGCGACAACACAAACTTGGTGGTCGAGCCGATCGAGGCCGATTGCGAAATCCAGGTTTCGTTCAGGCGCATCTTGCCGGGGCACCACTCCATCACCGCCACAGCCAACCCTGCGGCGGGTGGCAGCATCACCTGCACGCCCAACCCAGTGCCCCATGGCGGCAACAGCACCTGCACGGCCAGCGCCAACACAGGCTATGTCTTTAACGTCTTCAACGGCGATTGCAACGGCAAGACCTGCACCTTGACGAACGTCACTGCCCCCCTGAGCGTGGTGGCGCACTTCACCCAGGCAGTGCCGATACTGCCCCTGCGCGCCATCACCGCCACAGCCAACCCTGCGATGGGTGGCAGCGTCACCTGCACGCCCAACCCGGTGCCCCATGGCGGCAACAGCACCTGCACGGCCACGGCCAACAGCGGCTACGTCTTTGACGGCTTCAGCGGCGATTGCAACGGCAGCACCTGCACCCTGACAAACGTCACCGCGCTCAAGACCGTCACGGCCAACTTCCGCGCCACGACCCCGGCCACCCATGCCATTACCGCCACGGCCAACCCCAGCGTAGGCGGCACGGTGACTTGCACGCCCAACCCGGTGCCCAATGGCGGCAACGCCACCTGCACGGCCACGCCAGCCGCTGGCTATGCGTTTGACGGCTTTGGCGGTGATTGCAGCGGCAATGCCTGCAGCCTGACGAACGTCACCGCGCCCAAGGCGGTCACGGCCAGATTCCGGCTCATCGCCGCAGCCCCTGGCAGCGCCACCGCCGTGCCCACACTGGGCCATTGGGCCCTGCTGCTGCTGGGCCTGCTGACTGCTGCGCTGGGCCTGCAACGCCTGCGCCGCAGCTAAAGCGGCCGCGCCAAGCAATTGGCAAGCCCAAACCCCGCAAGGCCAAGGCCTTGCGGGGTTTTTTTCATGGCTGGCCATGCCCACGTCTGGCTGCTGCTTCCGCCGTTTCCTGACAAGCGCTGCCCGGCATGACGAAAGTCTGAGCACAGCTGCCCGTGCACGCCGAGCACCGCCCAAGTGCCAAGCAAAGCAATCTCCCCAGCAGAGCCCATTGCTGCTTGCACCTGTGGCGCACAGCACCGGGGTCGCAGGCAGCAGGGTCGTTTTCTTTGGGCACTTTTTTCGACACGCACGGAGCCACCAGGGCGGCCCAAACCCGCTGCTCAAAATCCAGGCAGGCTACCCCGCTCCCTAGGGCAATCCCGAAGCCGCCGACACCTTATCCACAGCTTTGTCCCCGGCCATTGGGGATGAATGCTGCAAGCTACCGTTTCCCAGCAGGGCGCGCAGCCGTTGCAGCACGGCCTGGCGCGCCGGGCCGGCCGGGCCGGCGGCGCTGCGCAGCACGAAGCGGCCGCTGGGCGCAGGCGGCAGGCCGCTGCCCGGCCCCAGCTCGCGCAGGCCGCTGGCATGGGCCAGCACCTGGCGCGATTGCAGCGAGACGCCCAGCCCGGCCTGCACGGCCGCCAGCACGCCGGCCATGTTGGGGCTGGTGTAGGCCACGCGCCAACGGCGGCCTTGCTGCTCCAGCTGGGCCAGCGCATGGGCGCGATACACGCAGCCGTGGGGGAACAGCACCAGCGGCAGCACGCTCTGGCGCTCCAGCGCCGTGCCGCTGGCAGCCACCCATTGCAGCGCGTCGGGCCAGGTGTCGTGCGCGTCGTCCGGCCCGGCCTCATCGATGCCGACCACGCGCCGGTACAGCGCAATGTCCAGCTCGCCATCGGCCAGCCCGGCCTGCAGCTGCACCGAGAGCTGCGAGCGCACCTCCAGCCGCGCCTGCGGGTGGTGCTGGGCCACCTCGGCCAGCAGATAGGGCAGCAGCTGCACGGCGTAGTCCTCGGGCAGGCCGATGCGCACCAGTTCGGGCAGGTCTTCGGCAAACAGGTTGCAGACCTCGTCGTGCAGCGCCAGCATGCGCCGCGCATAGCCCAGCAGGCGCTCGCCATCGGGCGTCAGGCTGGTGGCGCGCGCATGGCGCAGCAGCAACGGCCGGCCGGCCTGGGCCTCCAGCTTCTTGATTTGCTGGCTGACGGTGGACTGGCTGCGGCACACGCGCCCGCCGGCGCGGGCAAAGCCGCCGCTGTCCACTACCTGCACGAAGGTGCGCAGCAAGGGGATGTCAAATTGCGTCATGGCAGAGGACGATACATTGAAAAAACCGATTCATGGCATCGATATTTCTCGTTTTTCGATTCATGCCGGCCTTTTTAGACTGGCGGCCATGCCATACGACGTCCACCCCGCCTCTGCTGCTCCAACGCCTGCCGCCGCCGCCACGCCCTCCACCAGCCCAGCGCTGGCCGGCGCTGCCGGGCGCAGCACGCTCTGGCTGGCGTTGCCGTTCACGCTGGTCTGGGCCAGCGCCTTTCCGGCCGCCAAGTTCGTCTTCCCCGACAGCCCACCGCTGCTGTTTCTCAGCCTGCGCTTTGTCTGTGCCGGCCTGCTGCTGACGGCCTGGGCCGCCTGGCGCGGCGAGTTCCGCCAGCGCCGCCCGGGCCTGCGCGACTGGGCCACGCTGCTGGCGCTGGCGCTGCTGGGCCATGCGCTGTACCTGGGCGTGAGCTGGACGGGCATGCGCCAGCTCTCCTCCGGGCTGGCGACCATCATCATCAGCGCCAGCCCGATTGCCGTGGCCCTGCTGGCGGCTGCGCTGCTGGGCGAGCCGCTGACGCGCCGCAAGCTGCTGGGCCTGGCGCTGGGCCTGGGCGGCGTGGCCTTCATCGTGCGCCACCGTCTGCACGGCGGGGTCGATACGGCCCAGGGGCTGCTGCTGGTGCTGTTGGCGCTGGCCTCGCTGTCGCTGGGCACGGTGCTGTACAAGCGCCTGCCGCTGCGCATCGGCCTGGTGGCCAATGCCGGGCTGCAAATGCTGCTGGCCGGCCTGCTGCTGGCGCCAGTGGCGCTGGCGCTGGAGAACCCGGCCGAGCTGCGCCTGACGCCCACGCTGCTGGGCGCCTTTGCCTGGCTGCTGGGCGTGGTCTCGCTGATGGGCTATCTGATGTGGTTCACGCTGCTGGGCCGCCACAGCGCCAGCGCGGCCAGCGCCTGGTTTTTCCTGACGCCACCGCTGGGCCTGCTGATGGGCTGGGCGGTGCTGGGAGAGCCCTTGTCGCTGCCCGATTTGCTGGGCATCGTGCCGGTGGCCATCGGCATTGCGCTGGTCACGCGCGCGCCAGCGCGCTGAGCGCTCTCAACGCCGCAGCTGCGAGGGGCTGGTGCCGAACTCGCGCCTGAAGGCGGTGGCGAAGTTGCCCGCGTGGCGGTAGCCGGCCAGCGCCGCGGCCTGGGCCACATCCAGCTCGGCGCGCTGCAGCGCCTGCCAGGCCAGGCGCAGGCGGCGCCGGCGCTGGTATTCGAACACGCCCTGGCCGTGCACGAGCTGGAAATGGCGCTGCAGTGTGGCCACGCTCATGTGGTGGTGCTGGGCGATGGCCTGCAGGCTCCAGTGGTCGGCCGCGCCGCTGTCGAGCAGCTCGCGCACCTGCTGCATTTGCCGCTTGCGCGCGGCGCTGATGCGCGGCGACTGGGCCGCCGCCTGGCTTGCCTGGGCCAGCGCCAGCGGGGCCGCCGCAGTGGCCGCAGTGGCCGCAGCCTTTGCGCTGCCGGGCTGGGCCAGCTCGTACAAGGCCTGCAGCACGTGGCTGCACAGCATCTGGAAGGCCCCTTGCAAGTACAGCGCCTGCAGCTCGGGGCTCAAGCGGGGCGCTTGCAGCAGGCCGCGCAGCAGCTGGTCCACCTGCGGCGGCGCGCGCCATTGCGCCTGCCGCAGGTGGCAGCGCGAGAACTCATGCACGGCCTGCAGCACGGGCGAGTGCTGCTGCTCGGCGGCGGCCAGCTCCTCCAGCCATTGCGGCGTCAGGCACAGGCTGACGGTGGCCTCGCGCCCGGCCGGCGAGGCGCGGCGCGTGAACTGCTCGGGCCGCTGCAGCGCCACGGCATGGGCCTGGGCCGGCTGGCCCGGCCGTTGCGCCGCGCCCATCAGCAGGCGCTGCGGCCCGTAGCTGACATCGGCCTGCCCCTGCACGACCCAGGCCACGCGCAGGCCCGGCTTGAGCTGCAGCTGCACCTGCTGCGCATGGGCGTCCTCGCACACATCCACCAGGTGCAGCGTGGCCCCTTGGGCCATGGCATGGGTTTGCACGCGCCCGCGCAATGCAAAGGCCTGGTGCTGCACGCCGCTGCGCAGCCGGTAGTGGCTGCCCGCGAGCCGGCTTTGCGCGTCCAGATCGGACAGCGCGATCAAGGGCAGATCAGGGTGAGGGGCATTCATGGCAGTTGCCGCTTGCGCAAAGGTTTTTGCATTTCTCTCAAAGCTGGCCAGCGGGGCGCGATTCCTACAATAAGAATGAGAAATGCTATCAAATTCAACCACCTGGCAATGATCGAGGAATTCCTTGGCCACTGCCAGGCGGTGTTCATGCGCCCATTCCTGTTATGAAGCACGCCATTTTCACGCCTCGCCCACTGCACCTTGCTGTGCAGCGCACTGTGTACCGCACCATTGCCACGCGCTGGCCCTCTGCCTTGAGGCCGCTGGCCCTGGCCTGCGCGCTGGGCTGCCTGGCCGGCGCGGCCCAGGCCCAGCCAGCAACGGCCCGCAATGCTGCGGCCGATGAGCAGCGCAGCCAGACCGCCGCTTCCACCGCCAAGGCCGCGCCCGCCGCCATCGAGGAGCTGGCGCCCGTGACGGTCACTTCCACCAGCGAGGAATGGCAGTCACCGCCGGGCTACGTGGCGCGCCGCAGCGCCACGGCCACCAAGACCGACACCCGCCTGGCGGACACGCCCGCATCAATCTCCACCATCACGCGCGCGCAGATGGACGACCAGGCCGCCGCCAGCGTGGCGCAGGCGCTGCGTTACACGCCCGGCGTGCTGTCCGAGGCGCGCGTCTCGCCGCGCTACGACAGCGTGTTCCTGCGCGGCTTTGGCGGCTTTGGTCAAACAGCCAACTACGTGGGCTACCTGGACGGGCTGCGCCTGCCGCGCGGCCTGTCGTACCTGATTGCCGGCATCGACCCCTGGGCGCTGGAGCGCATCGACGTGGTGCGCGGCCCCAACTCGGTGCTGTACGGCCAGGTCAACCCTGGCGGGCTGGTCAACCAGATCAGCCGCCGCCCCGTGTTCGAGCCGGTGCGCGATGTGCGCCTGCGCCTGGGCAGCCACAGCCTGCGCGAGCTGGCCGCCGACCTGGGCGGCAGCGCCGATGCGCAAGGCCGCTGGGCCTGGCGCATCACCGCGCTGGCGCGCGATGCCAACAGCGCCAGCGGCCTGCCCGAGCGACGCTACCTGCTGGCCCCGGCGCTGAGCTGGCGCCCGGCGGCCAGCACCCAGCTGAGCCTGCAGGCCTGGATCCAGCGCGACCCCAAGAGCGGCAACTACAACGGCCTGCCGGGCGTGGGCACCCTGCTGCCGCACCCGCTGGGGCGCATCCCCTACGACTTCCAGACCGCCGAGCCCAGCTACGAGCGCTTCGACCGCGACCAGAACGCGCTGACCTGGCGCCTGGAGCACAGCTTCAACGAGCACTTCAGCCTGCAGCATCAAGGGCGCTGGCTGTCGGCCGACTCGCGCTTTCGCAACGTCTCGGCCGCGCTGGCCGACCCGGCGCGCAGCATCCTGATGCGCCAGGCCAGCGCCGCCGATGAAACGCTGCGCGGCATCAACACCGACACCCAGCTGCGCTGGCGGTTGCGCAGCGGCGACGTACGCCACACGCTGCTGGCAGGCCTGGACTGGCAACGCAGCACGGCCCAGCGCCAGCTGGGCCTTGGCCGCCCCGGCATGCCGCTGGACTTCCTGGCCCCGCGCTACGGCCTGACCATCGAGACGCCAGCCTTCAACAGCGACTCCGAGCGCCGCCAGAGCCAGACTGGCCTGTACCTGCAGGATCAGCTGGAATGGGGCCCCTGGCTGGCCCAGCTGGGCGTGCGCCACGACCGCGCCAGCCACCGCGACCGCATCGAACAACTGGCCGCCGGGCGCACCACCATCCACCGCCAGAGCGACCGCAAGAGCAGCGTCAACGCCAGCCTGATGTACCGCATGGCCTCGGGCCTGTCGCCCTATGCCAGCTACGCGACCTCATTCGAGCCCACCACCGCCATCAACCTGCATGGCGACCCATTCAAGCCGGGCACGGCGCGGCAGATCGAGCTGGGCGCCAAGTACCAGCCCGCCGGCCAGCCATGGCTGCTCAGCGCCGCGGCTTTCGAGCTCACGCGCCGCAACGTGCTGACCAAGGACCCAACGCCCGGCGCGCCGTCCAACAAGCAAATCCAGACCGGCGAAGTGCGAGTGCGCGGCCTGGAATTTGAAGGCCGCGCCGAGCTGGGCCGCAGCCTCAGCGCCATCGGCGCGCTGACCTGGCTGGATCCAGAGGTCACGCGCAGCCACATCCCCGGCGAGCAAGGCCGCCAGCCCGTGGGCGTGCCGCGCACCAGCGCCTCGGCCTGGCTGGACTGGCGCCTGCTGCAAGGGCAGCTGGGCCTGTCGCTGGGCGCGCGCCACATCGGCAGCACCTGGGCCACGGTGGACAACAGCCTGCGCGTGCCCGGCCAGACTTTGCTCGATGCCGGCCTGCGCTATGAGCTCAGCCACCTCAGCGCCCAGCTGCAGGGCATGCAATTGGCGCTGAACGTCAGCAACCTGACGGACAAGCGCTACCTGGCCAGCTGCGCCCCTGGCGGGCGCGGCCTGGGCTGCTTTGCCGGCCCCGGCCGCCAGTGGACGGCCAGCCTGCGCTACCAGTGGTGAGCGCCATGCCCCGCCGCCAAAGCCAAGACCACGGCCCCGGCCCCGGCCCCGGCGCAGCCGCAGAGTCCCCCTTGACGCCGCCGCCGACGCCGCCCGTGCCCGCGCCGCTCACCCCGGGCGCTGCCCAGTTGCCCCCGCAGGCGCGCCAGCGCCGCCAGCTGCTGCTGGCCATGGCCAGCGGCAGTGCATTGCCCCTGCAGGCCATGGCACAGCAGCCGCCAAGGATGGCGCAGGCAAGGCCCGGCGCTGCGGCCCAGGGCAGCGCCGGGCCTGCAGGGCTGTCACCGGCCGAGCCCGCCGCCTTGCCCCAGGCTCGCCAGCATTACCTGACATCGCAGGCCACCGCCCGGCGCTACCGCATCCAGGTCAGCCGCGTTGGCCCCAGGCCGCCCGGCGGCTACCCAGTGCTTTACGTGCTCGACGGCGACGCCATGTTCCCCGTGGCCGCCATGGCGGCGCTGGGCATGGCCATGCGCGCCGATGAAAACGGCATCGCCCCCATGCTGCTGGTGGGCGTGGGCTACGAAGGCGGCGGCCTGCTCGACGAGCAGGCCCGCGCCGAGGACTACACCCCGCCCGCGCCAGACCTGAGCAACACCGGCGATCGGCGCGCCCAGCGCCAGGGCGGGGCCGAGCGCTTTTTGCAGTTCCTCCACCAAGAGCTGCAGCCGGCCGTGGCCCAGGCCTACCCCGTCGATGCCGGCCGCCAGGCCCTGCTGGGCCATTCCTATGGCGGCCTGTTCGCGCTGTATGCGCTGCTGCAGGGCAGCCCCGGCTGGCAGACCTACATCGCCTCCAGCCCGTCGATCTGGTGGAACCAAGGCCACATCCACCAGCTGCGCGCGCAATTTGCCGCGCGCCAGGCCCAGCGCACGGCGCACGCGCCGCGCTGGTTGCAACTGAGCATTGGCGAATACGAACAAACCCCTTCGCCGTTGATCGACGCCCAATCGCCACGCGCGCGCATGATGCAGCAGCGCGGCCAGGTCGATCAGGCCCGGCAGTTCGTCCAGGCCCTGCAGCGCGATGCGGTGCCGCAACTGACCATCGGTTTTCAGCATTACCCGCAGGCCACGCACGCCACGGCGGCGCTGCACGCCCTCATCGACGGCCTGCGCTTTGCCAGCGCCAGCTGGCGCGCTGCTGCGTAAAAACCTCTGTTCAGGATTCGGATGCGTGCGCAGGCTGCGCGCTGGCAGGCGCTGCCTGTGGCGCTTGCTGCTCGGCGCGCAAACGCTCGAACTTCTGCCACAGGGTTTCGCGCGATTCGACGTGCTCGGGATTGACGGGGATGCAGGCCACGGGACAGATCTCCACGCATTGCGGGGTGTCGAAATGGCCCACGCACTCCGTGCAGCGCAGCGGGTCGATGAGGTAATAGTCCTCGCCCATCGAGATCGCATCGTTGGGGCATTCGGGCTCGCAGACGTCGCAGTTGATGCACTCGTCGGTAATCATCAGGGCCATGGCGGGCTCTCGGGGGGCTGGGTGATGGGGCGCGTTGTGGGGTGTGTGGCTCAGTCGCCGCTGGCAGTCTGGGCTGTCTGGGCTGCGGCCTCTTGCTGCTGCGGGCTGCAAACAAAGCCGTAGCGCTGCTGCAGCTGCGCAAAGCGCGTGGCCTGGGGCTGCCAGTCGGGCCGCTGCTCGATGCAATCGCTCAGCGCCAGCATGTCCATGCTGTGCACCAGGCCCAGGCCCAGCTGCGTGGCGATGAAGACGCGGCCGTGCTCGTCCTGCCAGCTTTCGCCCCACTGCACCGGCTGGCCGGTGTGGGTGTGCAGCTGCGGCTGGCCGTCGGCGCCGCAGGCCACGCGCAGCACCCAGGGCGCGGCTTCGAGCTCCACGAACACGCGCTGCGGCCCGTTCTGGAAATACCAGCGCCCCTGCTCATCGGCGGCGTAATTGCGGCCGATGAACTCGGCCAGGCCCGCATGCGCCAGCGGCTGCCCCTTGGACTGGGGAAACGGCCCGCGCTCCTGGGTTTGCGCATCGCGCATGTACCACTGGCCGCGCGCATCCAGACCCAGCCAACCGCTGCAGGCCGGCACATTGGGCCACTTGGCCATGGCTTTTTTCACGATCTCGTCCATGGCCGCCATTCTGCACAGTCTGGCGGGTGCCCCGGGCAAAGCCCTGCAAAACCCGGGCGCTCGACGTGGGCCTGCGCCACCGCACACTGCCTACAATGCCCGTTTTTTTGCCAGCCCATCCCATGCCCAATACCACCGGCAGCTGCTGGACCGAGCGCAAGCGCCAGACCGACGAGGGCTACGCCAGCGGCCCTGGCCCCTTGAACAGCGGCAGCCCCGATGCCCAATACCAGCGCGATCGGGCGCGCATCATCCACTGCGCGGCCTTTAGGCGGCTGCAATCGAAAACCCAGGTGCTCAGCCTGGGCGAGAGCGATTTCTACCGCACACGGCTGACGCATTCGCTGGAGGTCGCGCAACTGGGATCGGGCATTTGCGCGCACCTGCAGCAAACCCAGCCGCAATGGGCCGCGCTGCTGCCAACGCCCATGCTGATCGAGGCCATTTGCCTGGCCCACGACCTGGGCCACCCGCCCTTTGGCCACGGCGGCGAGAGCGCCATCAATGCCGTGATGCGCGCGCACGGTGGCTTCGAAGGCAATGGCCAGACGCTGCGCATCGCCATGCGCCTGGGCGAATACTCCGAATCCCACGGGCTGGACCTGACACGCCGCACGCTGCTGGGCGTGCTCAAGTACCCGGCCCTGCACCGCGACGTGGCGCGCTACCCCGATGCGCACGCTGAGCACAGCGCAAGCACGCCGCCGCGCCCGGCCTGGCAGGCCAGCAAGCCGCCCAAATGCATCCACGACGACGAGGCGCAGCAGCTGGACTGGGTGCTGGCGCCGCTCAGCCAGGCCGACCGCCAGCGCTTCACGGCCATTGACTGGCCCGCCAGCGGCCATGGCCACGGCAGGACGCGGCACAAGGCGCTGGACACCTCCATCATGGAGCTGGCCGACGACATCGCCTACGGCGTGCACGATCTGGAGGACGCTGTTGCGCTGCGCCTGCTCACCCAGGCCCAGTGGCAGGACGAGGTGGTGCAGCGCGCCCGCGAGCTGCCCTGGCGCGATGCCCAGGAGCAGGCCGAGTTCGACGCGCTGCTGGGCTTTGCCACGGCACAGCTGTTTCGCGGCGGCGACAAACCGCGCAAGCACGCCATCAGCCGCCTGGTGGGCTTTCTGGTGGCGCGCACCCACATCCGCGCGCAGCGCCTGTTCGAGCAGCCGCTGCTGGACCTGCAGGCCGAGCTCAGCCCCGGCGCCTTCGGGCTGCTGCGGCTGCTCAAGGACTTCGTGATGCAGTACGTCATCCTGCGCCCGCAAATGCAGGAGCTGGAGTTCAAGGGCCAGCAAATCGTCGTGCAGCTGCTGCAAGTACTGCTGGACAACCCGCTGCGCCTGCTGCCGCTGGAGCAGCAGCAATTGCTGGCCGCCGGCGCGCCGCTGCAGCGCACCGTGTGCGACTTCGTCGCCAGCATGAGCGACCATGAGGCCACGCGCCGCTACAGCCGCCTGTTTGCGCCCAATGCCGGCTCATTCCTGGCGCTGTGAGTGCCGCGCCGCAGGCAAAAAAAACCCCGCTGGGGCACAGCGGGGTGTAAACGATCTTGGATAGTTCTCGCAGATTCTCAAACCACTCTTGATCTGGGCCCATCCGAAGGCATATCACCCAGATCAGCCCGGGCATGGGTCGCACCGCAGGCAAACGCCCAGCCAGCCCAATGCACCGAGGCGCGATTCTATGCCAAGTTGCGCCCTTTACCACAATTTCGCGCGCGGCAAGGGTTATGGCGCATGGCAATGGGCAGTTTTTTACGCGTCACATCCCGCACGATCATATGACCGCTTATTGAACAGCTCAGGCCGTTCTCGATGCCACAGTTTCATCGCCTGCATGGGCGTTCGGCCCTTGAGGGCAAACTGTGGCAGCTGGTGGGGCTGAACAAGGCCACATAGCGCAGCAGCGTTTGCTGCAGGTCCTGGGCGCTGTTGAAGCGGTGGGTATCGTTTTTCCAAAGAACCCCCTCATATGCGGGCACGGGTTCGGTTCCGTGTTCCGCCACCATATGCAAGGGCTCGGAAAATCTCCGAGCCCTTTTTCTTGCCCGAAATCCCCGCATGACGCAAGGCGCCGGCTATCTGTGCTGCGGGCGGCCACCTGCCGAAACGCCCGGAATCGGCCACTTTCTCCGCCTGAGCATGTTCTCTGTTTGGTCTTCGGGTAGGCGCAAATGGCAATCCAGAAAAATCAACAGCTTACGCACTACGGTTTAGCGTCAGCCAAGGCGACCAGTCAGCCATCGAAGGCCAGCCAAGCACTGGCGTGGGGTTCCATCTTGTTCTATCATGAAACATCAAGATAAATCATGATGGAGAAGATGGCCATGCCGAGTACCGTTCGCGAGAAATTTTCCTCCCAGGCCGCGCCCGATGTACTGGCCGCACTGCGGCAGATCGCAGAAAGCCAAGGCCGCCAGTTCCAGGCGGTGCTCGATGACGCCCTGCGCGACTACATCGACCGGCAGCAGAAGGAACGTCCGCGCCGCCACGTAATGACTTCTTTCGCGTCCAGCCTGGATGAGTTCGACAGCCTCTACCGTGAACTGGCCAAGTAAGCCGTGCTGCGCGACTATTTGACCGTGGCCGATGTTCTCGGCATGCACACCGTGCTGATGCAGCGTTACGGCGGCGCCCCAGGTGTGCGTGATCCTGGTGCGCTGGAGGCTGCCTTGTTCCGCCCACAGACTGGCTACTACGATGACATCGTGGCTGAAGCGGCTGCGTTGCTGGAAAGCCTGGCCATCAACCATCCATTCGTGGATGGCAACAAACGCATCGCCTTTGCCGCTGCTGACGTGTTCCTGCGCATCAATGGCTGGCGCCTGCAACGCGCTCCAATGCAGATTCACGCTGAGATGATCCAGATGTTCGAGAGCGGAACATTTGATATCGCCCACCTTGACCCCTGGCTACGGTCTTTCGCCACCCTGGCAGAGTGATGCATTGAACAAAAGAGCCCCCAATCAAAAGAGCCCCCAATGTCCAGAGCCAGGCATCCAAGTCCATCAATCAGGCCAATATCAACGAATCGATCATGGGGAACCTCTAAAAACCGGGCAATTCCTGGACTTCCAGCCCCAACACTTCACGATCTGAAAAAAACCGGATCAAGAAGCCCTTTTTTAGAGCGCGTTTGAGCCCATTTCCCTCCTTTTCCTCACGCA